>NZ_LAVM01000026.1:0-66138 GCF_001083815.1 Nocardiopsis sp. SBT366
CCGCCACCGCCACCGACGCCCCGGACGGGCTGGCCGCGGCCCTGGGCGCCGACCACGGTCCACCGGGGTTCGGCGCCCAGGGCCGCGGCCAGCCCGTCCGGGGCGTCGGTGGCGGTGGCGGGGCGGGCGGGGAAGTCCATCCAGAGCCTGCCGTCCCGGTTCTGGACGGTGAGGACCCCGCTACGGGTGCTGAAGCGGATCGGACCCCGCTCTCCGAGTTCGGTGAGGGCGTGGGCGGTGGCCAGGGTGGCGTGCCCGCACAGGTCGATCTCGGTGACCGGGGTGAACCAGCGCAGTTCGAAGTCCGCGTCGGGGTCGTCGATCCGGCGCGCGAAGGCGGTCTCGGAGAGGTTGAACTCGGCGGCGATCCCCTGTGCCCACGCGTCGGGGTAGGTGTCGTCCAGCACGAGGACGGCGGCGGGGTTCCCCGAGAGGGGCTGGTCGGTGAAGGCGTCGATGACGCGGTACTCGGGCATGGGTCCATTCTCCCAAGTGGATCCGGTCCACCAAGGGCCAACGGAGAGTGAAGTGGCCCCCGTCCCGACTACTGGAGGTGGGGTTCGTCCAGGATGAACATGGTCTGGGTGCTCTTCACCTCGGGCAGGCGCTGGAGCCGTTCCAGGACGAAGGTGCGCAGGGCGGCGGCGTCGGCGACCCGGACGAGGAGCAGGAGGTCGACGTCACCGGAGACCAGGGCGGCGTGGTCGACCTCGGGGATGTCGCGCAGGTAGCCCCGGAACCTCTCCCAGGAGTGCTGTTCGATCCGCACGGAGACGTAGGCGGACAGCGCCGTGCCGTACTTCTCGGGGTCGATGACGGCGGTGAATCCCCTGATCACACCTTCGTCGCGCAGGCGTTCGAGGCGGGAGTAGGCGTTGGCCCGGGAGATGTGCGCGCTCTCGGCGACGGCACGGATCGACATGCGGCCGTCGTCGCGCAGGAGCGCGATGATCCGGCGGTCGGTGTCGTCCAGCTGCACGGCCACTTGTCTTACCTCATACCGTCCGCGTCGTGGACACATCAGATGATTTGTGGTGGAGGGCGTCCTACCGAGCAGTTCGTCCAGCATCCGCCCGGGAGCATCGACAATATGGGGTGATTCGCCTCATATTCAAGACATGAAGCACACCGATGATCGGTTCCGTCCGGTTCCTCCAAAGGACTGAGCACCCGAGGGACCGGCCCCATCGGGACCCGCTCCACGCTGACCACCGTGGCGGGCCCACGGGAAGACTCCGCACCCGCGGGCGGCGACGACGCCGCCGAACAACGCGGGTTCGGGCGTCGCCCCGGTGGGTCCCGGCGCGAGTGAGGGCACGCGGCCCACGCGCCGCCGTGTCCACGGGTCGGGTGGGTCCTCCGCGTCAACGGCGACCGGAGGCCCGCCGACCCGACCACCGTGCGGGGCGGTCCCCGCACCGGCCGACCGACCGCGTGGGGCGCCCGCGACTGCTGCCGGATGGGCACTGACCCCTCGGACCCGGCAGGCGCACACAGCACAGGGGCCGCGATCGACGATCGCGGCCCCTGGCCTACCCACACCCCCGGGCCTTGCGCCCTGCGGGAGTCTCATTGTTTCCCCCCGCCAGGAGGAACACCTGGCCTAGCGGACTCCCGAGGTCACGGATGACCGGGGTGGGTCCGGGGGTTGTCGCGGAACTGCCGGGACTAGCGCCCGAGCAGCTTGTCGAACAGCGTGGCGATGCCGTGACGACCGTTGCTCTCAGCCATCAGACCCTTGTCGCCCTCGTCCTCGGCACCGGCGTGGGCACCGGAGGGACGGCGGGTCCAGGCGAAGAACAGCGCGATGAGGATCGCGGGGATGATCGCCAGGCTCAGCAGACCGGCGGCGGTGGGAGTGCCCTCGGCGCCCGTCAGCCCGAAGCCGGTCAGGTCGTTGGCCGCGGTCTCGGCGGTCACGCCGGTGTCCTCGTCCTCCTGCTCGGCTGCGGCGGGAGCCTCGTCCTGCTGCTCCTCCTCCTTGGCGGTCTCCTCGGCGGCCTCGTCGGAGGTGTCCTCCTTGGCGGCCTGCTCCTCAGCCTGCTCTTCCTCGGCCGTCTCCTCCTCGGGGAGGTATTCGGCGGGGACGTCGGAGACCGCGTTCTCGCACTTGTTGCCGGACTGGTTGAACGGGTGGGGAGCACCCTCGGTCCCGTTACCGTCGCCCCACTCGGTGATGAAGTACTCGACCTCAGCGTGGCCGTTGCCACCGCTGACGACGAGGGAGTCCTTGTCGAAGCTCTCGCCCATCATGTCGGCGAAGGTCTCGCCGTCGATGTCCAGGAGAACGTCGCAGTTCTCCGAGGGGATACCGGGACCACGGTCACCGATGAAGAACTCGTACTCTTCACCCTCGTAGACGATGAATCCCTCGGTGCCCAGCGGCCAGCTGGGGCTGGAGAACAGCCCCTTCTGCATGGGTTCACCACCGGCGGGCATCCCGGTGTCTCCGTTGATGCCGGAACCGTCGTCCCAGAAATAGGTCGCGGTGACTTCGCCGTACTGAATGGGAGTGTCGTTGCTCATGAAGTGATAGCCAGGTTGACGACAGAAGCCGAGAAGACCGGGCCATGACGTGTCGGGGCACGCGGACGCAGAGGTCCGTGTTCCGGACGGGTGTCGTGTCATGGCACGCCCCGCGTCGCTGGCGGCGAGTGGCGGGGTGGGAACGGGGGGCCGGATCGGCTCCGCCGGACAGCTGCGCGTGGATTCGCACTGCTCGTTCCCGAGAGAGATGAAGAGGTCTCGATTCCCTTTCGGCTCGCTGGCCGGTCAAGGGCTCGGCACCGGATCGCTAAAGGTCCATAACGAACCGGTCACGAAGGACACTAACCCAGGGTTTGGCAAAGTGCCGAAGGATCGCGGGTAAAATGACGCGGCGTGTTTCGCTGAACACGCAACGACGTCACCCACTGAGAACTCGCAGGTCACGGGATTGCCCTGACAGCAGGGGTTCGCGGGCCCGATCGGGGACGACGGGCGGGCCCACGAGTGGCCCTCGTCATAAACCAGAACGAACGCGTTCGGGTCGGTTCAGAACCCCCCGAAAGGCTACGGACAAGCCGAAAGGTCACGAAGGACCGGGCGATGACGGCGCGGGCCGGTGGGCGTCGGGGGCGGGAGACCTGGGGCACACCGGGGCAAAGGCCACGTCATCCGGGCACTGGAGAGGGTCACAGGAACGCGTCCAAGGGCCGGTGAGCACAAAGAACTCCCCGGCGGGTTGCCCCACCGGGGAGTACGCATCAGGTCAGGTGACCTGTGACCTGCGGTTGAATCGCTCGGCGCGCCACTCCCCCGACTCCACAACCTCCACCAGCGCGGTTGCGGCGTCGTGGACGTCCACGTAGCGCAGGTAGAGCGGGGTGAACCCGAAGCGCATGACGTCGGGGGCGCGGAAGTCCCCGATCACACCGCGCTCGATCAGCGCCTGGACGATCGGGTACCCGGCCCCCTCCTCCGGCTGGACAAGGGAGACCTGGCTACCGCGCCGGACGTGCTCGGCCGGGGTGATCGACGCCAGCCCCACCGAGGCGGCCCTGGCCAGGAAGAGGTCGGTCATCGCCAGGCTCTTGGCCCGGACCTGGGCGAGGTCGGCCTTGGCCCACACGTCCAGGCCCGCTTCCAGGGCGGCGTCGGCCACCAGGGGCTGCGAACCGCTGAGGAAGCGTGAGACCCCCGGGGCCGGTTCGTAGTCGGGGGCGAAGTCGAACGGCCGCGCATGGCCGTGCCATCCGCTGAGCGGCTGGTCGGAGGCGGCGTGGTGGCGGCGGGCCGCGTACAGGAACGCGGGGGCGCCCGGACCGGCGTTGAGGTACTTGTACGTGCACCCCACCGCGAAGTCCACGTCGTTCCCGGAGAGGTCGATGGGCACAGCGCCCACGCTGTGGCACAGGTCCCAGATCACCAGCGCGCCGTGTTCGTGCGCGAGGCGGGTGATCCCGGCCATGTCCCGCAGCACCCCGCTGCGGTAGTCCACGTGGCTCAGCAGCAGGACCGCCACGTCACCGCGCGCCAGGGCCTCGGCCAGCTCCGGGCCGTCGGGGTCCACGCGACGCTGCTCCGCACCGGCCAGGCCGACCGCGCCCTCGGTGACGTACAGGTCGGTCGGGAAGTTGCCCGCCTCGCCCAGCACCACCGTGCGGTCGGACAGACGCAGGGCCGCGACCAGGGTCTTGAAGAGGTTGGCGGAGGCACCGTCACCGACGACCACCTCGTCGTCGGCCGCACCGACCAGCGGGGCGACCTTGGCGCCCAGGGTGCGCGGCTTGTCCCACCAGCCCGCGTCGTTCCAGCTGCGGATGAGGTTCTGGCCCCACTCCCGCTCGATCATGTCGGCGACCCGGGCGGGGGTGGAGCGGGGCAGTGCGCCCAGCGAGTTGCCGTCGAGGTAGATCACCCCCTCGGGGAGGACGAACTCCTCGCGGAGGGGGGCGAGGGGGTCGGCCGCGTCCAGCGCGGCGCACTCCTCACGGGTGGTGGGCGTCATCGGGGTCCTGCTTCCTTGCCGGGGCTGGGTGGAGGCCGTGGTGGACTCGGGCCGGTCCGTCTCCGCGGACCGACAGGGGTGTCCTGGTCTAGATGGTGCTACGCAGGGACCACAGTTCCGGGAAGACGTCCTTCTCGGCGTTGCGGGCCAGCCAGTTCAGCCCGTTGGAGCCGCCGCTGCCGGGCTTGCCGCCCATCGTGCGCTTGACCGCGACGAGGTGGAGCTGACGCCAGCGTGTCACCCGCTCGGCGACGTCGACCAGCGCCTCGGCCAACAGGTACAGGTCGTTCCCGGGACGGTCATCGGCGTAGACCTCGATCCAGGCGGCCTCGACCTCGGCGCAGGGCTCGTAGTCCTCGGTCCAGTCCCGCTCGGCGCAGGCGTCCGGGACGGGGAGTCCCCGCCGGTGCAGCAGGCGCAGGGCGGCGTCGTACAGGCTGGGGCGCTCGATCAGGGCGGTGAGGTCGTCGACGACCCCGCTCATGGCCTTGTGCGGGCGGATCATGGCGGCGGACTTGTGACCGAGGAGGAACTCCAGCTTGCGGTAGCTGTAGGACTGGAAGCCGGAGGCCTCCCCGAAGGAGTCACGGAAGCGGTTGAACTGGGTGGGCGTCATGTCGCCGAACAGGCCCCAGGTGCTGTTGAGCACGTCCTGGGCGTTGCAGGCGCTGCGCAGCCAGGCGACGGTACCGGGCACGTCGTCGACCTCCAGGGCCTCCCGGGCCGCCTCCCAGCGCTCCTGGACGAGCGAGAACAGGAGCTCCATCACCTGGGTTCCGATGATGAAGGCCGACTCGGCGGGCTCCTTGGTGCGCGGGTTCTGGAGGCTCAGCAGGGTGTCGATCCCCGCGTAGTCGACGTAGGGGGTGTTCTTCTCGAAGCTCAGGGTCGGCTTGCCCCCGTTGCTCTCCGCCCTGCTGGCGCGGGCCTCCGCCGCGCCGACGTCCTCCGTCGGGGCGTAGGGACACTGGGCGGACGTGGTGGAGAGCATCGGGTGTACCCCTCGTGTACTGCATGGTCGTGTACGTGAACTCACATACTGGGACAATTGACCGCGAGAAGGAATGGACACCGATGACACAAGTCGGGCATTGACCTAGCATTCGTAACAGGAATCCGACATCAGCCTTGGGAACGCAAAGTATGGCCTCACGACTCGAAACTCCGCTGGACAGCGTTGACCAGCGCATCCTCGGCGAGCTCCAGCGGGACGGGAGGTTGTCCTTCAACGAGCTGTCCCGGCGGGTGAACCTCTCGGCGCCCGCCGTGGCCGACCGGGTACGGCGGCTCACCGACCGCGGGGTGATCACCGGCTACCACGCCCATGTGGACCCGGCCGCCGCCGGCCTCCCGGTCACCGCGCTGGTGCGCATGGAGTGCTTTGGCGCGCACTGTCTGCTGCGCGAGCGGTCCTCCCTGGAGCTGCCGGAGATCCTCCAGGTACACCGGGTCACCGGCGACGCCTGCTGCGTGCTGCTCATCGCGGTGCGCTCCATGGAGCACTTCGAGGAGGTCATCGACCAGCTCGCCGTGCACGGCCGTCCCTCCAGCACCATGATCCTGTCCAGCCCGGTGCCCTGGCGCCCGGTCACCGCCCCGCAGACGCGTTGAGAGCCGCGGACCCCGTCCCGTCGCTTCCCGTCTAGAGTTGACCGGTGAGTGTTCTGATCGACAGTCCCGTCTGGCCGGGCCCCCGTGGCTGGCGCTTCGCCCACCTGGTGAGCGACAGCTCCTTCGAGGAGTTGCACGCCTTCGCGAGCGAACTGGGGGTCGCGCCGCGCGCCTTCGAGCGGGACCACTACGACGTGCCCGAACACCTGCACGCCCGGGCACTGGAACTGGGCGCCGAGCGGGTCAGCGGCCGCGAACTGGTCACCCGTCTGCGCGCGGCGGGGCTGCGCCGCCCCAAGCACGCCGGGACGGGGCAGGCTCCGCCGAAGGCTCACGGCTGAGCCGGTCCACCTCGGCGAGCATGTTGGACCGGGCGCGGGGCTCCCAGTGCGCCCGACCGAACCGCGTGTGGAACAGGTGCGGGGCCTCCAGCAGCGAACGCAGGACCCGCAGCCGCCCCGCCCGGAACACCTTGTCGGAGTGGCGCCGGTACTCCGCCCGGACCGCGGAGGTGTAGGCCAGGTACTTCTCCGGCGCTCCGCCCAGGATCGACAGGTCGGCGTCGCAGAGGACCGCGCCGTCGGCGTCCCCCGGCGCGGGCCGGTGGTCCTTGGTGAGGCCCACCAGCCGCACCACCTCGGCGATCAGTGCCGGGTCCTTTCCCAGGAGCGTGAGCAGGCGCTCGGCCAGGGCTGCGCTCTCGTCCTCGTCCTGTCCGGGGTCGCCCTCGTGGACGGCGTCGTGGAACCAGACCGCGTAGCGCACGGTGTCGACGTCGCGGGCCTCCTCCTGGAGCACGTCCACGGCGCGCAGGGTCGCCCACAGGTGGGAGAGGGTGTGGTAGCGGCGGTGTTCCTCGCTCCAGCGGTCCAGGAGCTCGTCCCCCACCGCCCGGGCCTCGCAGTCCCCGCCCGTGAGGTGGCGCCAGGAGGCGGCCAGGAGGACGGCGTCCTCCTCCCGCAGGGGGTGGTGACGGTCCGTCCGGTCCTCGGAACTCTCCATGTGGCCAGTCTTCCCGTCCGGGCTCGGGCCCAAAAGGTCGGCGCGGGGTCAGCGCGTGGAGCCCTCGACCAGCCCGGCCTCGTGGGCGAGGATGGCCGCCTGCACCCTGTTCCTCATACCCAGACGGTTGAGGATGGCGCTCACGTAGCTCTTGACCGTGCCCTCGACGAGGAAGAGGCGTTCGGCGATGTCGGCGTTGGACAGTCCGGCCCCGACCAGGGTGAGCACGTCCCGTTCACGGTCGGTGAGGGCGGACAGGCGTTCGGCCGCCGCGGCCTCCTTCGCCGCCCTTCCTCCGCCGAACCGATCGATCACCTGTCGGGCCACCCTGGGGGACAGGTAGGCGCCCCCGTCCGCGACCGCGTGCACCCCGGCGATGAGTTCACGGGGGTCCCCCGCCTTGAGCAGGAACCCGCTGGCCCCGTCTCCGAGCGCCTGTGAGATGTAGGCGTCCTCCCCGAAGGTCGTGAGGATG
Organism: Nocardiopsis sp. SBT366; assembly: GCF_001083815.1. NCBI lineage: Bacteria > Bacillati > Actinomycetota > Actinomycetes > Streptosporangiales > Nocardiopsidaceae > Nocardiopsis > Nocardiopsis sp. SBT366. The sequence continues at coordinate 7,578 of NZ_LAVM01000026.1, forward strand.
ACCACCCTCGTACCGGGGGCCACCCGAAGGATCTCGGCGCAGGCCGCGAGCCCGTCCATACGCGGCATGCGGATGTCCAGCAACACCACGTCGGGGCGGTGGGAGAGCACCAGCTCCACCGCCTCCCGGCCGTCGGCGGCCTCCGCGACCACCTCGACGCCCGGATCGCTCTGCACGATGGCGCGCACGCCCGCGCGGATCATCGCCTCGTCGTCGGCGAGCAGCACTCTGATCACAGCCGTGTCCCCCTCTTCGGTCTCGGTCGTTCGGGAAGCATCGCGCAGCGGCCTCATCGCTTCGCCAGCCTCTCCTTGGCGGTGAGCACCCCGTCCTCGAAGCACAACTGGTAGAAGTCCACGTCCTCGTCGAACATCCCCGCCGTGCCGCGGTACTGATCGCAGCCGGGGTCGGCGGAGTCGAACTCCGCCAGTTGCGACTCGGAGACCCGCAGCGGGCGCTCGGGGAGCACGTCGAGTTCGTCGCGGTGATCGCCCACCGCGATCGCCGCGAAGTCCTCCGGCGGCAGGGTGCTGGCCGCGAGGATCTCCGCGAGGACGTAGTAGACGGTCGCGACCACGAGCAGGACCACGACCACCGGAGCGGCCACCAGGGCCAGGGTCCACGGCTGGACCCGGCGGCGGGCCGCTCTGTGGAGCCGGTCGATCGCCTCGTCGGCGTGCTCGGCGGTGTCGGTCACCTCGGCGCCGTCCAGCGGCATGGTGGCCCGCACCCGCCAGCCGCCTTCGTGGGGACCGGCGGTCAGGGCTCCGCGCGTCAGCCGGACCCGCTCCGCCATCCCGGTGAGCCCGTGTCCACCGCCCGCGCCCGGCACCTGGCCCCGCTCACTCGACTCACGGTTGGTGACACGTACCTCCAGCCGGGTGTCGTCGGCGGTCGTCCTCACTTCGACGGGGGCGCCGGGCGCGTACTTGGTGGCGTTGGTCAGGGACTCCTGCACGACACGGTGGACGGCGCGATCCACCATCGGCGGAAGCGCGTCGAGACGCCCCTCGCTGATCAGCGTGACCTCCACTCCCGAGTCACGGGCCCGTTCCACCAGGGCCGGCACGCCCTCGTCGGCGGGCGCGGTGGGGGCGGGTTCGGTACCGGTGTCAGGACGCAGGACCCCGATGATCTCGCGCAGGTTGGCGGTGGCCTCGACGGCACCCGCGCGCAGCCGGGCGATCTCCTCCCGATGGTGCTCGGCCAGGTCCGGCGCGACCTCCAGGGCTCCGGCCCGCAGGGCGAGCAGGCTGAGATCGTGGCCCAGGGAGTCGTGCATGTCCTGGGCGATCCGCGCGCGTTCGCGCAGTCTGGCGCGGTCGGCGGTCAGCCGCTGTCCGAGTTCCAGCTGGCGCGCGTGCTCCCAGCCCGCCTGTCCCAGCTCCCGGTGCTGGCGACGGTGGACGCCCGCCAACCAGGGCAGCGCCGTGAAGAACACCAGGGTGATCCCGGAGCTCAGCCACAGCCCTGGGGTCTCGCCCACCAAACGGAGCACGACCAGCGCGACGGCCAGGCTCAGGACGGCGAAGAGCGCCACGGCGACCCAGGTCCTCCTCGACCGCCGACCGGCCAGGTAGGCCACGCACACCAGGACGACCACGAAGGCCTGGGACCACAGACACACGAACACGGCCGCGCACGGCGCCAGGAGGGGGTGGGTGCGGCTGAGCACGAGGACCACCCCGGCCAGGGCCACCAGGTGGAGGGCGGTCAGGGTCGGTTCGTATCCGGCGACGGCGAAGGCATGGGCCTCGGCCAGCAGGACCAGGGACGCCCCGAGCCACAGCAACAGGTCCCGCACGACGGCGCCCCGGGTGGGCCATCCCGGGCCGGGCTCCAGGCCCCGAAGCGGGCCCGGGACCCGGCGCGGTTCCGGGGAGGGTTCGGTGAAGTCCATGGTGGCGAACCTACACAGCCGCACCGGTCACGGGTCACCCACGAAAGTCAGGGTTCGTCCGCCACCTGGATGAGTCCACCTATCATGGGATGGTTTGCGGCCGAGGGCGACGGCGCGGCACCACGAGACAGAACGAGGCTGAATGTCACCCCTGGAGACCCTGCGGCGGATGCACCGGATCGCCGGTTGGCCCCTGCTGCTCGCCACCTTCCTGGCCCGGCTCCCCGTGTCCATGACCCTGATCGGGCTCCTCACCCTGGTCACCGTCACCACCGGCAGCGTCGCCGCCGCAGGACTGGTCTCCGGGGCGTTCGCGCTCGGTGAGGCGATCGGCGGGCCCGTCATCGCGCGTTTCGCGGACCGTCACGGGCAGCGCTTCCCCGTCCTGGTCACGGCGATCGTGGACGCCGCCCTCATCGTCGCCCTGGTCGCCGCCATCGCCGCCGACGTCCCGCTGCCCGCCATGGTCGCGCTGGCCGCGATCGGTGGTCTGTGCATGCCTCAGGTGGGCCCGATGGCCCGCACCCGGTGGGTGGTGCTCATCCGCAAGGGACCCGATCGCGGCCTGGAACGCGAGCGCTCGGTCTCCGCCGTGATGTCCGTGGAGGGCGTCCTGGACGAGGCCGCCTTCGTCCTGGGCCCCGCGCTGGTCGGTGTCCTCACCCTGACCCTGTCCCCCACCGCGAGCGTGCTCGGCGCGGCCGTCCTGATCGGTGTGTTCGGCACCGTGTTCGCCCTGCACCCCTCGGCCCCGCCCGGGGCGGCCCCGGTGCTCGGCGCCGAGGGCCGCATCACACGGCCCGCGCTGCTGCTCCTCGCCGTGCCGATGTTCTGCCAGGGTCTGTTCTTCGGCGGCATGTCCACGGGTGTGACCGCCTTCGCGGACAACGCCGGGCACGGCGACCTGTCCGGGCTGATGTACGCGGTGATGGGCTCCAGCAGCGCCCTCGCGGGGCTGATGATGGCTTCCCTGCCGGTGGGCTTCACGCTCACCGCGCGGGTGCGGGTGGCGGCGGGCGCTCTGGCACTGCTCACCCTGCCCCTGTACCTGGACCACGGTCCGGCGACCCTGGCGGTCGCCATCCTCGTGCTGGGCGTCGCGATCGGTCCGCACCTGGTGAGCCTGTTCGGTCTGATCGAGCGGTCCGCCCCTCCGAGCCGCCTCTCACAGTCGATGGCGATCATCCTGAGCAGCCTGATCCTGGGCCAGGCCCTGGGGTCCATGGTCTCGGGGTCACTCGCCGACTCCTTCGGCCACCAGGGGGCGTTCGCACTGGCGACGGCGGGCGGACTGGTCTCCTTCGCGGTGACGACGATGGTGCTGCGCGCCCGTTGGTACGAGCGGTCGCGCGCCGCGGACGGCCTCACCGATCCCGGCCCGGAGCTGCCCGTGACCAAGGACACGGTGCTCAACTCGGGGGTCTGAGCTGCTGCGACTCCGCGGCCTTCCGGGACCCGGCCCGGCTCCGTCTCCCGTTACAGGGACCGGTGGCCGGGCCCGTGACTACTCGCTCAGGACGGTCCTCAGGCGGATGTCGCGCTCACCGATCTCGTCCACCGCAGAACGCGGAAGGCGGTCGTCGGTGATGATCAGGTCGAACTCCTCCAGCTGGGCCACCCGGAAGGTGCCGAACTTGCCGTACTTGGTGCTGTCCACCACCAGAACGCTCTTGGAGGCGATACGCAGCAGCTCCTGCTTGGCGATCACCTTGGCCTCCGACGGGGTGGTCGATCCGCGCTCGGCGTCCCAGGAACTGCTCGCGATGAACGCGAGGTCGACGTTGACCTGCCGCAGGAAGTCGGCGGTGAACTGGCCCACCGAGGAGTGGTCGGAGTGCGACACCACGCCCCCGGTGTGGATCAGTTCGATCCCCGGGTACTCCATCAGGTGGCCGACGACGTTGAAGTCGCTGGTGATGACGGTCAGCCCCACCTTGTCGGTGAGCAGCGGCACCATCTGGAGGGTGGTGGTGCCCGCGTCCAGGTAGATGGTGAAGTTCTCGCGCACCAGTTCGGCGGCGGCGCGCGCGACGGCCCGCTTCGCCGGTACCTCCAGCTGGGCCTTGGCCAGGTAGGAGGGCTCGCTCTTGAGCCGCGCCGCCAACCGCACGCCGCCGGTGACCGACAGGACCTTGCCGTCGTTCTCCAGGGCCTGGATGTCGCGACGCACGGTCATGTGGGACACGGACAGCATCGACGTGAGCTCGTTGATACTCAGCACGTGGCGCTCCTGGAGAAGCTTCAGGATGTGCTCTCGCCGCTGGTCCGGGATCATCGTTCGCCTCACACTCGGGGGCCTGGCGGGTGCCGTTCGGATACGACACCCCTTATCGAAGTTTCCCAGGTAGCCGTACCCAGGCGGTGCCCCCACGACGTGAGACCGCTCGCAATCGCCGCGCGATCGGCCCCCACGCTCCGCGCCGCCCGCAGACTCCGGGACGCCTTGGTGGGCGTTTTTCCTGTTTGCACCACGTGACCGCGGTCTCTTTGCCACTCTTGACTGCATGACGTTGTCCATCGCTCTACGCGGAGACACCGCACGATTCCCGGGTAACACGCTCCCGGCGCTGCGCTCGGCGCTGCGCGCCGGAGCCGACCTGGTCAAGATCGACGTCCACCTGTCCGCGGACGGGTACCCGGTCCTGGTGGACGAACGTGTCGTGACCCTCCCGGGTTCCCCGCCGCGTCAGGTCGCCGACCTGACCCTGGCCGAACTGGCCGCCGCCCGCGACGACGTGGAGCGGCGCGTGCCCACTCTCATGGAGGTCATCGCCGAGTTCGGCGGCGGGGCCACCGCGCCGTTGCTGGTCGACGCCGCCTCTCCGCAGGCGGCGCTGGCCGCGGACGCCGTCCTGCGCGAACACGGGTTCGGCGACCAGGCGCTGTTCACCGGACCGTTGGAGACGCTCAAGGCGCTGCGCGCCCGCAGTCCCGGCGCCCGCGTGATGCTCGCCTGGGACCAGCCGGGGCCGCCACCGGAGGAGATGGCGCGCGCGCTGCGCCCCACGTTCCTGGGGATGCACTACTCCCTGGTGGACCGGGACCGGGTGACCGACCTCCACCGGCACGGTTTCGGGGTGGTGGCCTGGACCGTGAACGAGTTCCACGAGATGGCCAGACTCATGGGAATGGGCGTGGACGCGCTCGCCACCGATCGCGTGGACGACCTCGTTTCCCTGACCTCCGGCCGTGCCCAGGAAACGGCGCAGGGGGCGCCGTGAACAACGGCGCGGGCGGCAGGGAAAGGAGCGGCGGCGCATCCGGAAGCGGACCCGTAAAACACCGGAGCGGACCTTGTACCGTTCCCTCGGTTCACGGGACCACCTGGGAGAACATGACAAACATCCCTCAGCGGGTATCGGCGGGAACACCAACAACACGCGCACCGTGAATGCCGCGTTCGCCGGTGAATTCCTCGGTTCCACACTATGTGCGGACCGGTCACGGATATCCTTGACTCCCCTTACGTCCGTGGTGCACCGACCGATGAGAAAACGACGAATGACGGCCGATCTCCCCCCGAACGCACTTCACACGACGGCACCCGTCCTGGACTGCGCGGCCCGGCTGTTCGCCGAGCACGGTTCACGCGGGATCTCCATGTCCGACCTGACCCGGCGCATCGCCAGCGAGACGCGCACGGACGCGGCCTGCCTCAGACGTGCCTTCCCCACCAGGTTCGACCTGTCCTACGCCGTGGTCTTACGCGCGACCCGCGAACGCGTCAGCGGCCAACTGGCCGCTGACGCGCCCGGGAGACCACCCACCGAACGCATGTCCGGCCTGGTCCGCAGGCACGTGGACTCCGGGTGGCGGCACCGGTCCGCCATAGCCCTGAGCCAGGAGTTGCTGCCCACCCTGCGCGCCATCCATCCCGCCCGGCACCGGGAGATCAGCTCCCTGCTCAGGACCTACCGCGAGCACGTCCGCGAGATCATCGTCGCGGGAGTGAGCGCGGACCAGTTCCGGATACGGGACACGGGCCGGGCCACCGACAGCGTCCTTGAGACCTTCGACTCGATCCAGCACTGGTACGAGCCCGAGGCCGGGCTCAGCCTCAACGATCTGGGCGGCGTGTACGTCGACCTGGTGATCCACCACCACCTGCGCTGCCCGCGCTGACCGCGACGACTCAGCCGCCCACCAGTTCGTAGAGGTCCACCGACTCCGCGACGGCCCGCAGCCCGGCGTCGTTGGGGTGCAGGTGGTCGCCGGAGTCGAACTCGGGGCGTATCCGCTCCGGAACGGCCGGGTCCCGCAGCACCGCGTCGAAGTCCCACACCCCGGCGAAGACCGAGCCCGGGTCGCCCGCCTCCGCCCGCAGGTGGCCGTTGACCCGCTGGCGCCCCTCCTCCACGTGCGGGGTGCACCGGGATCCCCCCGCGCACGGCGCGAGGGTGGCCACGAACACCCGCACCCCGTGCTCCTCGGCGGTCCTGGCCAGCCGTCCCAGCCCCGCGATCACCACGTCCGGTGAGGCACCCCAGCGCAGGTCGTTGATCCCCGCGAAAACCACCACCGCCTCCACCCCGTTCTGCGCGAACACGTCGCGCTGGGCCCGGTGCAGCATGCTCACACCGCTGGCGTAGGTGGAAACGCCCTCCCCGGGATAACCGTCCGAGGTGATCCGGTTTCCCGCGACACCGAGGTTGAGCACTCCCAGGGTGGGCAGGTCGGCGCTCTCGTGGAGCCGGGCGCCGAGCACGTCCGGCCAGCGCGCGTGACCGTCCCGGCTGGAGCGCAGTCCGTCGGTGATGGAGTCGCCATAGGTCACCACTGCGCCGGGCCCGTCCGTCACCTCGATCCCCGTGAGGAAGGGCCAGTGGTCCACGAGCCCGGTGTAGGGCTCCCCGGTGCGGTCCAGGGTCTGGTCACCGCTGCCGGGGACGCTGGTGTAGTTGGTGTCGACCGACGCGTAGTGGATGGGGGCGGCGGTCACCCGCTCGGGCAGGTGCACACTGACCAGCAGTTCGGTCTGAGGTGGAAGCAGGACGTCGACGGGGTCGGTGACGAGTCGTCCCCCGGCGGGGATGACCGCGCCGGGCGCCCCGTCGAAGGTCAGCGGGACCGCCGCGCCGTGCGTGGCGGCGCCCTCGCCGCGCAGTGCGACCGAGACCGCTCCCAGGGCGACCGGTCGGGAGGCGAAGGTGTTGTCGAACCGCAGGCGCACCTTGTGTCCGCCGGTGGTGGTGCGCACGGTCAGTCGCAGAGTCTGGTCCTCCCATGGGCCGACCGACGTGTACCCGGACGCCGCGCGCGCCCAGGTCCCGGTCCAGGCCTGTGTGGGCGGGCGCCCGCCCAGGGAGAAGACGTGCAGGCTGGCGTCCTCGTCGGCGACGGTGGGCAGGACGACGTGGTCGACCTCGCGGCCCTGGTCGATCGGCACCGAACGGGCGTACAGGCGCACGGAGCCGATGGCGTCCTGCCCGAAACCCGTGGCCGAGTTGGCGTAGGGCAGTGACAGGACGGCGTCACCGGCCGGTCCCGCGGCCCAGTCGGGAACCGAGAGCGGGAAGTCCTGGGTGGTTCCGTCCGCGTAGACCACACGGCCGTTGCCGCGCACGTCGGCGCCGGTGCCGTCCGTGCGGGTGCCGGTGGCCAGGAAGGTGAGGGACTCCCAGGGGGCGGGTTCGGCGGACAGGGTCACTGACTGGCCGTCGGAGGTCACGTGGTCGGGACGGCCCGGCCCGTAGGCGGGGAGTTCGAGCGGCGTGTCCAGGAGGACCACCTCTCCCCCGGGGTTCCAGCCGGCCGCCGTCAGGGTGCGCGCGGAGAGGCTGTTGCCGGCGCCGTCGAGGTCTCCGGAGCCCACGGTGCCGTCCTGGGAGACACCGGTGCGGTCGAGGAGCTGTGCGAGCGGAACAGCGACGGACTCCTCCGGGTCGTCCGCGGACTGCATGGCGACGTCGCGGGAGACGCTGGCGTTGATGGCGACCAGCAACAGCGCCACCACGGCGACGACGGAGACCACCCTCAGGACGTGGTCCCAGACCGTGGCTGGCCGGTCAGTGCCGTACCCCGTCGTTCTCCCCCCGTCCACCACACGCCTTCCTCACCGGTTCCGTCCGCTCACCTCAACCTCACGTGTTCGACGGTCCCCGCGGCGCGGTGGTTGCCGAGACGTGGGCCACGGTGCCCTCCGACCGGCGGCCAGTCTAGGGCGTATCGGACGGATCGGGGTTTCGGCCCGGCCGCGTCGGCCCGTGGTCCCCAACAGCACGGAACGTGGCGTTTCGTACTCGGCGCCCGGGGGCAAAGGCTCGTCAGGAGGTACCCCCCGTGGAGACCGGAACGATCGTCATCATCGTCGCGGCCGTGGTCGTCGTCATTGGAGGAGCCGCGATCGTCGCGTGGTTGGCGGTCCTCCCCGCCCTGCGCACACGGCGGCTCAGAGCGCGGTTCGGCCAGGAGTACGAGCAGGCCCTGGAGGCGCACGGCGGCAGGGCCGACGCCGAGCAGGACCTCGCCGACCGACTGAGCCAGCGCCGGGACACCGAGCTGCGTTCACCCACCGAGGCGGAGCGCGCGGCCCACGCGCGCGCCTGGGCCGAGGTGCAACAGGGGTTCGTCGACGACCCGGTGGGGTCGGTCCGGGGAGCCCGAAGACTCACCGACACCATCATGCGGGACCTCGGATATCCCGACGGTCCCGTCTCCGAGGACGGCGTCCACGACGACGCGAGCTTCGAGCGGCGTGCCAGGGACCTGTCCGTGGACCATCCCGACGCGGTCGCCCGCTACCGCGCTGCCCGGGCCGCCGGGCATCTCGCGGAGGCCGACCAGACCGCCACCGAGAACCTGCGCGAGGCACTGATCGCCTACCGGGGGCTGGTGGAGGCCCTGCTCGGCGCCGAGACGACCAGAGGCGCACAGGTGGAGTAAGCACACGAGGGAGGTACACATGGCGGATCGCCCAGTACGGCCGAGGCACCGGCCGGGTGCGAAGCGGATCGACCCCGAACCCGTCGAGCCCTCCGCGTCGCCGGAGCGGCCGGAGACCCCCGAGGCTGCCGAGGTGGGAGTGCCCCGACAGAGCAGGCCCGCGAGGACCCCCGACCCCTCCCGGACCTGGCGGCCGCACCCCCGGGATCTGGTCCCCCGTGAGCTGCGTGAGCGCTGGGACGAGGCACAGGGCGAGTTCGTGGACGATCCGCCGGGATCGGTGCGCGCGGCGGACGCGTTGGCGTCGGAGGTGGCCGACGCCGTGATCGCCGAGATCGAGGCGCGTCGCACGGCCCTGCGCACCGCCTTGGAGAAGGCCGACGACGACACCGAGGCCCTGCGGCTGGCCCTGCGCGACTACCGCGCCTTCGTGCGCGGGCTGCTCGGCGACGACTGACCGGGGTGCGGGAAACGGGGCGCCGACGGTCCGACCGCGCCGTCGGCGCCCCGCCCCCGGACCCCGCCCCGGCTGGCGATGGCCCGACGAAGGGGCCTGTCGTCAATGCGAGACCGACGAGTGGTGAAATGAGCAGAACGCGGCACTGATGTCCGACTTTTGGTTTATGCGTGCCGTTTGGTGAGGCGCGCACCCGAGGGTCGCCGTCGTGCGCGGCGGTGGTTAGCGGGGGGCCAATACTTCAACACGCATTCGGCACGGCTGACCGGTTCGGGCCGTAGCCGTCCGAACACGGCCGGATAGGAAAGAAAGCGCCGCTGGCCTGTCAGTGCAGGCTGGCGGCGCTTTTCGTTTGTTCGGAAGGGGTAGGCCGGGCAGGACTCGAACCCGCGACCCAGGGATTATGAGTCCCCTGCTCTAACCAACTGAGCTACCGGCCCTCCGTCGTCAGCAAACGTCATCCTAACAGGATGCGTCCGACGTTTCCGCGCCCGAAATCCGTTGCTCCGCAAGGCTTGCCCGCACCTGTGACGACGCGCGAAGCGCTTGGGCGCACCTTGGTCGCGAACGTCATCGGGGGGCGGTCTAGGGTGTGATGGTGCGGCGCGCGCCTGGCCGTACCCCCTGGGCCCGGCTCCGGAGCCGCCTCGAACCCGTTGGTAACATCGCGGGTCGCACAACGTCGTCAGGAGAGTTCACGCATGTCCAACGCACCCGTCAACGTCACCGTCACCGGCGCCGCCGGTCAGATCGGCTACGCGCTGCTGTTCCGGATCGCCTCCGGCCAGCTGCTCGGCGCCGACACCCCGGTGAAGCTGCGCCTGCTGGAGATCCCGCAGGCCGTCAAGGCCGCCGAGGGCACGGCGATGGAGCTCGACGACTGCGCCTTCCCCCTGCTCCAGGGCATCGACATCTTCGACGACGCCACCAAGGCGTTCGAGGGTGCCAACGTCGGCCTTCTGGTCGGCGCCCGCCCGCGCGGCAAGGGCATGGAGCGCGGTGACCTGCTCCAGGCCAACGGCGGCATCTTCAAGCCCCAGGGCGAGGCGATCAACGCCGGCGCGGCCGACGACATCCGCGTCCTGGTGGTCGGCAACCCCGCCAACACCAACGCCCTCATCGCCCAGAGCCACGCCCCGGACGTCCCGGCCGAGCGCTTCACCGCGATGACGCGTCTGGACCACAACCGCGCGCTGACCCAGCTCGCCAAGAAGCTGAACGTGTCGATCAACGACATCAAGAAGCTCACGATCTGGGGCAACCACTCCGCCACCCAGTACCCGGACCTGTTCAACGCCGAGGTCAACGGCGCCAACGCCGCCAAGGCCGTCGGCGACCAGGACTGGCTGGAGAAGGACTTCATCCCGACCGTCGCCAAGCGCGGCGCCGCGATCATCGAGGCCCGTGGCGCCTCCTCGGCCGCCTCGGCCGCCAACGCCGCCATCGACCACGTGCACGACTGGGTGAACGGCACCCCCGAGGGCGACTGGACCTCCGCGGCCATCCCGTCCGACGGCTCCTACGGCGTCCCCGAGGGCCTCATCTCCTCCTTCCCCGTCACCTCGAAGAACGGCAAGTGGGAGATCGTGCAGGGCCTGGAGATCGACGAGTTCTCCCGCGGCCGTATCGACGCTTCGGTGCAGGAGCTCGTCGAGGAGCGCGACACCGTCAGGAAGCTCGGCCTCGTCTAGGGGACCGACGCGCCAGCACGGTCACGGGCACGTTCCCCCCCTGGGGGACGTGCCCGTCCGTGTTCCGGGCCTGGTGAGGGGACGAACACCCCGCCGTGTCCCGAAGGGGGTCGGGGAGCGGGCAGTATAGAGACCGTGAGTCTCATTGATGTGCTTCCGGCCGAACCAGAACCCGACTCCCTCTTCGAGGCGTTCGCTTTGTGGGCCGAGGAGCGGGGCCTCACCCTCTACTCGCACCAGGAGGAGGCCCTCATCGAGGTCGTCTCCGGGTCGAACGTCATCCTCAACACCCCCACCGGCTCGGGCAAGAGCATGGTCGCCACCGGCGCGCTGTTCGCGGCCCTGGCCCGGAACGAGTGCGCGTTCTACACCGCGCCCATCAAGGCGCTGGTGTCGGAGAAGTTCTTCGACCTGTGCAAGATCTTCGGCACCGAGAACGTCGGCATGATGACCGGTGACGCCAGCGTCAACGCCGACGCGCCCATCGTGTGCTGCACGGCGGAGGTCCTCGCCCAGATCGCCCTGGCCGAGGGCCGGGACGCCGACATCAACACCGTCGTCATGGACGAGTTCCACTTCTACGCCGAACCGGACCGCGGCTGGGCCTGGCAGGTGCCCCTGCTGGAGATGCCCCAGGCGCAGTTCCTGCTGATGTCGGCCACCCTGGGCGACGTCAGCCGGTTCGAGGAGGATCTGGAGAAGCGCACGGGCCGGTCGACCGCGGTGGTCACCTCCGCCGAGCGCCCCGTCCCCCTCTACTACGACTACCGGGCCACCCCGTTGCACGAGACCCTGGAGGAGCTCCTGGGCAACGGTGACGCTCCCGTGTACATCGTGCACTTCACCCAGGCACAGGCGATCGAGCGCGCACAGTCGTTGACCAGCATCAACATGTGCACCAAGGAGGAGAAGGGGCGGATCGCCGACGAGATCGGCAACTTCCGCTTCACCACCAAGTTCGGCCGCAACCTGTCCCGGTACGTGCGGCATGGAATCGGGGTACACCACGCGGGGATGCTGCCCAAGTACCGGCGCCTCGTGGAGCGGCTGGCCCAGGCGGGTCTGCTCAAGGTCATCTGCGGCACCGACACCCTCGGGGTGGGCGTCAACGTGCCCATCCGCACCGTGCTGTTCACCGCGCTGAGCAAGTACGACGGCGTGCGGGTGCGCAGGCTGCGCGCGCGGGAGTTCCACCAGATCGCCGGGCGCGCCGGGCGGGCGGGGTTCGACACGGTCGGCAACGTGGTCGCCCAGGCCCCCGAACACGTCATCGAGAACGAGAAGGCGCTGGCCAAGGCCGGCGACGACAGCAAGAAGCGGCGCAAGGTGGTGCGCAAGAAGGCCCCCGAGGGGTTCGTGTCCTGGGACGAGGCCACCTTCCGCAAGCTCATCGACGCCGACCCCGAGCCGCTGAACTCGCGTTTCCGGGTGAGCAACGCGATGCTGCTCAGCGTCATCGCGCGGCCGGGCAACTGCTTCACCGCCATGAAGCACCTGCTCACCGAGAACCACGACGACCGCAGGACGCAGCGGCGCCACATCCGCGAGGCGATCGCCATCTACCGCTCGCTGCTGGACGGCGGGATCGTGGAGACCCTGCCCGAACCGGACGACCAGGGCCGCACCGCCCGGCTCACGGTCGACCTCCAGGCCGACTTCGCGCTCAACCAGCCGCTGTCCACGTTCGCGCTGGCCGCCCTGGAGCTGCTGGACACCGAGTCGCCGACCTACCCGCTGGACGCGCTCACCGTGGTGGAGTCCACGTTGGACGACCCGCGTCAGATCCTGGGCGCCCAGCTCAACAAGGCCCGGGGCGAGGCCGTCCAGGAAATGAAGATGGACGGCATCGAGTACGACGAGCGCATGGAGCGGCTGGAGGAGATCGACTACCCCAAGCCGCTGGAGGAGCTCCTCGACCACGCGTACGAGGTCTACCGGCGCGGTCACCCGTGGGTGGGCGACCACCCGCTGCGGCCCAAGACCGTGGCCCGCGACATGTACGAGCGCGCGATGAACTTCGTGGAGTACGTGGGCCACTACGAGCTGGCCCGCTCCGAGGGTCTCGTGCTGCGGTACCTGGCCAGCGCCTACAAGGCCCTCAACCAGACGGTTCCCGACGACTCCAAGACCGAGGAACTGCGCGACCTCATCGAGTGGCTGGGCGAGCTGGTGCGCCAGGTGGATTCCAGCCTGCTGGACGAGTGGGAGCAGCTCACCAATCCCGAGGAGGAGGCCGAGGGCGAGGGTGCCGAGGCGGAGGAGAAGGTCCGGCCGGTCACCTCGAACGCCCGCGCCTTCCGGGTGCTGGTCCGCAACGAGATGTTCCGCCGCGTGGAGCTGGCCTCCCGGCGGCGCTACGGCGACCTCGGCAAGCTCTCCGAGGACGACGAGTGGAGCGGCGAGGAGTGGGCCGAGGCCGTGGAGGCGTACTACGCCGAGCACGACCAGATCGGCACCGGGCCGGACGCGCGCGGCCCGAAGATGCTCCTCATCGAGGAGGAGGACGACATGTGGCGGGTGCGGCAGATCCTCGCCGACCCCGCCGGGGACCACGACTGGGGTATCAGTGCGGAGGTGGACCTGGCGGCGTCCAACGCCGAGGGCCGCGCGGTGGTGCACGTGACGGACGTGAACCGGTTCTAGGCGGGTGGGGGCCTCCGGGCGGAGGTCCCCCTCAGCCGAGCAGGTGGGCGTTGACCTCGCGGACGCCCTGGGCGAGGTCGGGGCGCTCGACCACGGTGACCCCCGCGGCCGTCAGGCGCTCGGCACCGTCGCAGTCCACGAACAGCGCCGGTTCACGCCAGGCCAGGACGACCCGGCGCACGGGTGTGGCCAGGATCAGCGCGGTGCAGGAGCGCGGCCGCGAGGCTCGGGAGCTGCACGGTTCCAGGGACGAGTAGACGGTCGCCCCTGCCAGGCGCGGGTCCTCGGGATCGATTCCCCGCAGCGCCACCTCCTCGGCGTGGTCGTGCGGGTCGTCGCGCCGGGAGTACCCGGCGCCCAGTACCCGGCCGTCCTCGGCCACCACGACGGCCCCCACCGAGTAGGCGGTGGTGGAGGGCGGACAGGAGCGCGACAGCCGCACCGCCTCCGCCAGCCAGAACGCGTCGGCCGCCCCCTCCTCCGGCGCGGGTCCGCTGGTGGTAGCGGTCGGCTCCATCACCGCTCCCCGGGGTCGAGGACGTACCGCAGCACCGCGATGCCCCCGAGGGCGCGAGCCTCCACCAGGCGCATGGGCGCCTCGGGGGTGTAGGGGTAGGCGCCCGGCATGACGAAGCGCGGGGCGCCCTCCTCCCCCACCAGGAACGGGGCGACCGCGAGCCGGAGTTCGTCGGCCAGGCCCGAGGTGAGGAACAGGGTGTGGATGTGGCCGCCGCCCTCGACCAGCAGGCGGGAGACGCCCCGTGCGGCGAGGTCGTCCAGGATCGCCTCGGCGGTGGGCGGGTCACCCGCGTCCACGACCTCGGCGGGAGGGTCGGTGTCGGGGCGCCCGGCCAGGAGCCGGGTGGCGGTGGCCACCCCGGTACCGCCGGTGTAGACGACCGCCCCGGCGTCCCCGGTGGAGAACAGGCGCGCCCCGGGGTCCACCTCACCGCTTCGGGTGACCACGGCCTTGATCAGGTTCTCGGTCCGCCCCTGCTCGCGACGGCGCTCCCTCAGGGCCGGTGAGCGCACGAGGAGCCGGGGGTCGTCGGCCCGGAGGGTACCCGCGCCGACCAGGATGGCGTCGCACCCGGCGCGCAGTTCGTCGATCTCGGCGAAGTCGGCCTCGTTGGACAGCCGGAGGCGTTCGGGGCTGGTGTCGTCGATGCGTCCGTCGAGCGACATCGCGCAGCTCAGGATGGTGTGGGGACGGTCCATCCCACCAGGTTAACGGCGGCCGCGGACCCGGGATCCGAGGGAGCGCGCCCGCCTCGCGCCGAGCCCGCCATTTCCGACGCTCTCCTCCGGTGGGGCGGCGAATGGTTTAACGGTGCTTCGGTGGATTTCCGCAGGCAGTGGGTGCGTTTGGGAAATTGCCCACCGCCTTTCCAATAGTGGACCCGTCCGATTTCGGGGCCGAACCGTTCGGGACCGAGGACCCGGGTCCTTCGAAGGGAGGGCCTCGAGGCCGACCGGTGGGCCGCGGAGCCGCCCCAGGGACGGCGCGGGTCCCCGTGAAGCCCGAAGGGAGGGGGTCGGAGCGCCCCTCACCGCGTGGCAGACGTGCCCCGACGGGCACACCCCGGACCCCGTTCCTCGCAAAATGGACATTAGGTGTATAAACACAAGTCCACCCAAGCCCGCCTTAACGCATGGCGTCCGCACCTCCAAGGGAGAGCCCGGGCGACGATTTTTACCACCTGTATCCTGGACTCTGTTAACAACCGCGCCAACGCGGAATACAATCCTTTGACGCGACCCCGCGAGGGGTCATCCCAGATTCATGGGAGTCGACCGCACTTCCCCACCTCAGAGCAAGAGGACGGCGATGTCTCGTTTCACCTCCCCCGACTTCCTGAGGCAGGCGGGGGACAATCACGTCCGTGCCAAACCCCCGCCGCCCGTCAACCTGGCCAGGGCCAACATCAACCGGCTCCATTCCTTCCACCTCAAGGGCAAGGACCACTTCCAGGTGGACCGGGACCTGGCGGCCAGGGCCGAGAACACCGCGGCCGGGTTCGTCGACCTCGTCCTGGGGGAACGCGCCTTCCTCCAGCGGGCGGTGCGGCACCTCTCCGCCGAACTGGGCATCCGACAGTTCCTCCAGGTGGGCGCGGGCATGCCCACCTCGGGGGACCCGCACGAGATCGCCCACGAGAGCTTCCCCGACACCCGGGTCGTCTACGCCAGCCACGACCCCGTGGTGCTCGCCCACCACCTCGCGCTGATCCGTGACGGCCGCACCACCACCGCCGTGCGCGGCGGGTTGGAGGACGTCCCGGGCCTCCTGCGCGACCCGGAGACGAGCCTGCTCGACCTCGACCAGCCGGTCGGGCTCCTGCTCACCGGGGTCGTCTCACACCTGGGCGACCTCGACACCGCCGCACGCGGCATCGCGGAGCTGCGTGGGGCCCTGGCGCCCGGAAGCCACATGGTCCTCAGCCACTACTGTCGCCCGGACCCCGTCCGCCACCCCAAGGACGCGTTCCGGGCCGAGCAGCTCCAGCAGCTGTTCACCGACCAGCTGGGGCACGGGTACTGGCGCGCGGAACGCGACATCGCCGCGCTCTTCGACGGTTGGGAGTCCGTGCCCCCGGGCCTGCTCCAGGCCCAGAAGTGGCGTACCCTTCCGGTCGCTCCCCCCATCCCCGGGAGCTACCAGATGCCGCACCGCAACCGACAACTGATCATCGGCGGCATGGGACGCGTCTGAGCACGTCCACCCTCGTCCCCGCGTTGGAGCCCACGGGCCCGGCAGCGGGCGGGGGTCGCCCCCGCACACACGAAAAAGGCCCACCGGATCTCTCCGATGGGCCTTCCTCTCACGCTCCCGCGACTGGACTCGAACCAGTAACCTGCCGGTTAACAGCCGGCTGCTCTGCCGATTGAGCTACGCGGGATCGCGCCTCTTCCGGGGCCCTGCGGCCTCGGCGACAGCACTAATCCTAGCGCGTCCGCAAGGGTGCTCGTGACGTTTTCTCAGGCTGGGGGCGCACTCTCGCAACGCGCGTCGAGCACGTCGCGGAAGCGGGCCGAAGCCCCGGCAGAAGCCCGGACGGCGGACGGCCCAGGGCACACACGAAAAAGGCCCACCGGATCTCTCCGATGGGCCTTCCTCTCACGCTCCCGCGACTGGACTCGAACCAGTAACCTGCCGGTTAACAGCCGGCTGCTCTGCCGATTGAGCTACGCGGGATCGCGCCTGCCCAAGGCACTGCGGCCTCGGCGACATGAACAGACTAGCGCGCTTCGGGAGTGCTCGTGACCGGTGTCGGCCCGTGTGGCCCGCGGCACGACCGGGTAACGTCGGGGCACGGACCACGCCGACCGTCACCAAGGCCGTAAAGAGGAAGCCATGCGCTACCGGATCACGTTCGTCGCCGGACTCGCCATCGGATACGTGCTGGGCGCCAAGGCGGGCCGGGCCCGCTACGAGCAGCTCGCCCGCACCGCCCGCAAGGTGGCCGACAGCCCCCTGGTCCAGGAGGTGGCCGGGGTCGTCGGCGCGCAGACCAGCAGAGCGGGCCGCGCCGCCTACGACAAGGCCGTCGAGAGGATGCCCATCACCTCCGTGCGCGACTTCCTGGCGCGCCCCACCGAGGAGGAGATCGAGCTCGTCGAGTGGGAGACCGGCCCGTCCAACGGGACCCGCCCGGGGACGGGCGCCAACGGAGGCGGGTCCGAGGACCGGGACGTCTGACGATGCCACTGTTCGGCCAGAACATCCCCGAGCGGCTGCGTTCCCGGTTGGAGCGCGGCGAGCGGGTGCTGTCACAGGCACGCGTCGCCGCGCCGGCCGGGGGCGCCCCCGCCTCGGACTCCACCGAGGGATCCGTGGACGACGCGGTGCTGGTGGCCACCACCCGCGCCCTCCACCTGCCCGACGGGCACAGCGTGCCCTGGCAGGACATCGACCAGGCCCGGTGGAGTCCCGACACCCTCACGTTCGTCGAGGAGGGCGCGGGCGAGCACACCGTGCGGCTGCGCACCGAACTCACCGGCGACCCGGTGGACTACCGGCGCATCGCCGAGACCGTCGCCGAACGGGTCACCTCCACCATCCTGGTGAACCGGTTCGTGCCCTTCCCCGACGCCGAGTCCGCGACCGGTTTCCGGCTCGTGGCCCGGCGTGCGCCCCTGGGCAGTGAGATCGACTGGCGGGTGCACCTGGGCGAGGGCCTGGACCCCGGGGACCAGCGCCTGTCCGACGCCGTCTCCCGGGCCCTGGCCCTCCTCCACGAACAGATGGGCGTGTGAGCCCACCCCGCACCCGAACGCGTCAGGCCTCGCTCCGGGCCCGGGCCCCGCGGTCCAGCCCGAGAGCGAGCGCCTCGGCCAGGTGCAGGGCCCGGCGGCCCGTCCCCTGTTCGATCTGGGTGCGGCAGCTGTAGCCGTCCGCCAGCACCAGGGTGTCGGGCCCGGCGGCGCGCACCCGGGGCAGGAGTTCGCGCTCACCGATGGCCGAGGACACCTCGTAGTGCCCCTCGGTGAAACCGAAGTCGCCCGCCAGCCCGCAGCAACCCGAGTCCAGCACCTCGCCGTCGATCCCGGCACGGGCGATCAGCTCCCGGTCGGCGTCGAAGCCGGACACGGCGTGCTGGTGGCAGTGCACCTGCGCCAGCGCGGAGGCGTCCACGCGCGGCGGCGTCCACTCCGGGGCGTACTCGTTGAGGAACCCGGCGAAGGTGTGCACGGCGGCCGCGACCCGCGTGCTCTCCTCCCCCGGAAGCAGCTCCACGAGGTCGTGCTTGAGGGCGGCCGTGCAGCTCGGTTCGAGGCCCACCACCGGCAGCCCCTGGGACACCAGCGGAGCCAGGGCCGCCACCGCCCGCCGCATGACCGCTCGGGCCACGTCCAGCTGGCCGGTGGAGACCCACGTGAGCCCGCAGCAGACCTGTCCCCTGGGCAGCACCACGGAGAACCCGGCGTCCTCCAGCACACGCACGGCCGAGACCAGCACGTTCGGGTTGAACAGGTTGCCGAAGGTGTCGGGCCACAGGACCACCTTGGGCCCGCCCGCACGCCCCTCGCCCCGATTGAGGCGGCGTCGGTGGGCACGGGTGAACGTGGTGCGGGCGAAGGCCGGGAGGTCGCGTTCGGCCGCCACCCCCGCCATCCGTTTGGCCAGCGAGGACACCCCGGGCAGGCGGACCGCCCGGTTGGCCTCCACCGGGGCCAGGGAGGCCAGGCGGGCCAGCACCGGCAGCCAGCCCATCGAGTAGTGCGCGGCCGGGCGCACCCTCCCCTTGTAGTGCTGGTGCAGGAACTCGGCCTTGTAGGAGGCCATGTCCACGTTGACCGGGCAGTCGCTCAGGCACCCCTTGCAGGACAGGCACAGGTCCAGCGACTCCCGGACCTCCTCCGAGCGCCACCCGTCGGTGATCACCTCGCCGTTGGCCATCTCGAACAGCAGGTGGGCGCGGCCGCGCGTGGAGTGCTTCTCCTCCTGGGTCACCTGGTAGCTGGGGCACATCACGCCGGGTCCGCTTTGGCGGCGGCACTTGCCCACGCCCGAGCAGCGGCGCAACGCCTTGGCGAAGTCACCGTCGTCCTCGCCGTAGGCCAGGGAGGTCTGGGAGAGCAGCGGGAGTCGCGGGCGTATGTCGGTGGCCACCCGGATGTCGGCGTCCAGAGGAAGCGGGTCGACGATGATGCCCGGGTTCATGAGGTTGTCGGGGTCCCAGACGCGCTTGAACTCGCCGAAGGCCCGCACGAGGCCCTCCGGGTACATGCGGGAGAGGAGCTCGGAACGGGCCTGGCCGTCACCGTGCTCGCCGGAGAGCGATCCCCCGTGCCGCACCACGATCCCGGCGGCCTCCTCCATGAAGGCCCGGTACTCGCGGCGCCCTTCCTCGTGGGTGAGCTCGAAGTCGATGCGCACGTGCAGGCAGCCGTCACCGAAGTGGCCGTAGACGACCCCGTAGCGGTCGTGGCGGGCCATCAGGTCCTCGAAGTCGCGCAGGTAGTCGCCGAGGTTCTCCGGCGGGACGGCGGCGTCCTCCCAGCCCGACCACGCCTCGGCCCCGGTGGGGGTGCGCGAGGTGAGGCCGGCGCCCTCCTCCCGGATGCGCCACAGTGCCTTCTGGTGGCCGGTGTCGGTGACCACCGCGGAGTCGCGCGGGCCGCTGGCCTCGTCCAGGGAGTCGATCATCCTCCGCGCGGAGTCGGCCGCCTCGTCCGGGGTCGCGCCCGCGATCTCCACCAGCAGCCAGGCGTGGCCGAGCGGCAGCGGCACCCGTGACTTCGACCCGTGGCGGTCCAGGGCCGCCACGATGCGGTCGTTGATGCCCTCGACCGTGAGAGGGGAGTGTTCGAGCAGCCCGGGCACGGCGTCGGCGGCCGAGGGGGCGTCGTCGTATCCCAGCACCGCCAGGGCGCGGGCGGGCGGCGACTCAACCAGGCGCACGGTGGCGCCCACCACCATGGCGCAGGTGCCCTCGGTGCCCACCAGGGAGGCGGCGACGTCGCGCCCCTTCTCCGGGAGCAGGCGGTCGATGCCGTAGCCGGAGACACGGCGCCGGAACTCGGGCATGGCTGTGCGCATCTCGGCACGGTGGGTCTCCACGAGGCGCGCCAGTGCCGCGTGGATCTCCCCCTCCCGTCCGGGGCGTGCGGCCAGTTCCTCGAACTCCTTCTCGGTGTGCTCGGAGCCGACGGTGATCCGGGTGCCGTCGGACAGGAGCAGGTCGAGGGAGACCACGTTGTCGGCGGTGGTGCCCCAGGCCACCGAGTGGGAGCCGCAGGCGTTGTTGCCGATCATGCCGCCGATGGTGCAGCGGCTGTGGGTGGAGGGGTCCGGGGCGAAGGTGAGCCCGTGTTCGGCGGTGGCGGCGCGCAGGTCGTCGAGGATCACCCCGGGTTGGACCGTGGCGGTGCGGGCCTCGGGGTCGATGTCGAGGATGGCGCGCAGATGGCGTGAGGTGTCGATGACCACGCCGGTACCGATGGCGTTCCCGGCGATGGAGGTGCCCCCGCCGCGCGGGATGATCGGCACCCCGTGCGCGGCGCACGCGCGGACGGCGGCCACGCAGTCGTCGACGGTCTCGGGGATGACCACGGCGAGTGGTACGCGCCGGTAGTTCGAGGCGTCTGAGGTGTAGAGGGCGAGCGTGCCCGCGTCCAGGGCGACGGTTCCCCGGACGCCCTCCTCCAGGTCGCGGCGGAGTGCGGGAAGGTCCGGGCGTGGGGTGGTGCTGTGCGGATCGGCCATGCCCACAGCGTGGCGCGGGCGGTGTGGGGTGGCAACCTCGGCGCGCGGCGTGGCTGTCGGGCCGATCAGTCCATGGACTCGCGCATGGCGCGGACCAGTGCGCCGTCGGGGTCCATGTCGAGGTTCCACACCATCATCCCGGCTAGGCCGTGCTCGCGGACGTAGGCGCCCTTGAGCGAGATCACCTCGGCGTTGTCGTAGGTCCACCACTCGTCGCCGTCGTAGACCCAGTAGGCGCCCGCCTCCTCGTCCAGGAAGCGGCGGCCTCCCATCTCCTCCAGTTGGTCGAAGGGGCGGGTGGGTCCGTCGTAGTCGTCGTCGGCCGCGCCACCGGCGACCTGGTCGCGGCCCTCGTACTGGGCGGGCACCCCCTGCCAGCCGCGCCCGAAGGCCGGGACGCCCATGACGATCTGGCCGGGGTCGGCGCCCAGGTCCAGGTAGCGCTGGACCGCCTGGTCGACGCTGTTGGCGTCCTGGTCGTGGTCGGGGGCGTACAGGTTGGAGTGGTGCGCGGTGCGTTCGCTCCAGGGGCCGGAGAAGTCGTACCCCTGGACCGTGGCGAAGTCGACGTGGTCGAACACCTCGGGCTCGAAGGCCCCGGCGTGATCGCGGCCGCCAGGGAGTGACGCGGACAGCACGTAGTCCTGCCCGGTCTCCCGGGAGAGGGCGTTCATCTGGCGGCGGAACTCGGCGACCAGGAGGGTGAAGTTGGCGGGGTCGTCGGGGTGCTCCACGTTGTCGGGGTTGCCCTGTCCCCCTGGCCACTCCCAGTCCAGGTCGACTCCGTCGAAGACGCCCGCGCCCGAGCCGTCCCCGCCCTGGGGCTCGTCACCGCGCACCGGCAGGTTCCCGCGCAGCCACAGGTCCAGGCAGGAGGCGACGAAGGCCTCCCGGGACTCCTCGGTGCGCGCGGCGGTGGAGAAGTTCACCGACCAGTTCCAGCCGCCCAGTGAGAGGCTGGCCCCCAGGTCCGGGTACTGCCCGCGGAGCTGGCGCAGCTGGTTGAGGCCGCCCGCGAGCTCCTGCTCGTACTCGTCCGCCTGCCCGCTGACGCTCTCGTCCGCCGCGTAGCGCCGCTGGTAGAGCTCCCAGGGCTGGTCGTGGCGGTCCTCGGGGATGTGGCACAGGCCGTCGCGGTCGATACCGCCGAAGGCCCACATGATCCGGGTGAGGTCCGCTGGCGCCCCGCTGTCGAGCAGTTCGTTGACGGTGTAGCCGCGGTTGGCCACGTTCCAGTCGGCGAAGTAACCGATCCGCTCGGGTTCGCGTTGGTTCTTGAGCACGAGTGCCCCCACGAGCAGCACGACGGCGGTGGCGGCCGCGCCCAGTACCAGCAGTGGACGCCGCCCGGAGGGCGTCCTGGGCTCGGGTGGGGTCGGCGAGGCGTTCACACCTCGACCGTAGGGGCACGGGCGGACGCGGACGGGGGGTTCGTCCCATGTCGGCCAGATGAGGCCGTTCCCGTGTTCGAGGGAACCCACGGTGGGTGCCGGACGTTGTCCTGTGCCTCAGCCGCTGTGCAGGAAGTCCTTCAGGGTGCCCGCGCGCGAGGGGTGGCGGAGCTTGGCGAGGGTCTTGGCCTCGATCTGGCGTATCCGTTCGCGGGTGACTCCGAACTCGCGGCCCACCTCCTCCAGAGTGCGCGGATGCCCGTCCGCCAGACCGAAGCGGAGCCGGATGATCCGTCGTTCCCGCTCGGAGAGGTCGCCCAGCAGCACCCGCAGCTGTTCCTGGAGCAGGGTGAACGCGGCCGCCTCCACCGGCACGACCGCGTCGGAGTCCTCGATGAAGTCACCGAAGTCGGACTCCTCCTCACCGATGGGTGCCTGGAGGGAGACGGGTTCGCGGGCGATGCGCTGGATCTCCAGGACCCGTTCCCCGACGAACCCGGCGGCGGCGGAGATCTCGGCGACGCTGGGCTCGCGGCCCAGTTGCTGGTGCAGCTGCTGCTGGACACGGACGATCTTGTTGATGGTCTCGACCATGTGCACCGGGATGCGGATGGTGCGGGCCTGGTCGGCGATGGCCCGGGTGATGGCCTGGCGGATCCACCAGGTGGCGTACGTGGAGAACTTGAAACCCTTGGTGTAGTCGAACTTCTCCACTGCCCGGATGAGGCCGAGGTTGCCCTCCTGGATCAGGTCCAAGAACAGCAGACCCCGCCCCATGTAGCGCTTGGCGATGGACACGACCAGGCGCAGGTTCGACTCGATCAGCCGCCGCTTGGCCCGCCGCCCCTCCTCCACGAGGGCGACGAGCTCGTCCGTCGCGCAGTGCCCCGACGCGGGTTCCCGGCGCTGGGCGTACAGGCCCGCTTCGACGGCCTTGGCCAGGTCCACCTCCTCCCGCGCGGTCAGGAGCGGCACCCGGCCGATCTCACGCAGGTACATGCGGACCAGGTCCGAACCGGAGCGGCGGCCCGGGTCGGTGACCGGCACCGAATCCTCCGGTTCGACCACGTCGACCCCGGCCCCGGCGAGGTCCGTGATGGTCTGGTCCAGGGAGCCGGGTGGCGCGTCGAGGCTTTCCAACGCGGACGCGACCTCCCCACGACTCACCGTTCCCCGGCCGGAGTCAGGAAGGAGCGGAACCACTTGGCGGACGTGTGGTATTTCGTTGGACACAACTGTGGGAGGCACTACTCCATTGTGCCCGCACACTCACCGCAATAGGGAGAACTACTATTGTCACCCCGGTGCTACATACGGTCGATGCCAGACTCCAGCAGTGCACGTTTCTGCTGGCCAAGCTGCATGAGCTCGACGAAGATCCGATTGTGCTCCTCTGGCTGAGAAGCCTGGTCGATCCGGTGCAGCTCGGATTTTAGGTTTGACTCGCTGCGGTTGATGGAATGAGTCTTGATTGTGCCCAACAATTCTCGGGCAAAATGAACGTCGAGTTCTCCATAGAACTCGATCTCCTCCACACCCAGACGCGTGACAAAATCGCGTTGGAAGTCGTTCGGCGCCGCGTCACGCAGAGTGAGGGCCCATTTCTCCATGTCAGCCACGGCGGCTGTGACACCGCCCTGTTCCCGGATGAGCTGGAACATCGCGCGATGTTGCGAGACGGTGAAGTCACCCTCGGCAAGATTGTCGAAACCGCGTGCCAGGTTGGGGTGTTGGACGGCGAGCTTGAGCGCCTGTCGCTCCCTCTGCAATGAAAAGTCGTTCAGATCGTAGGGTGCGGCCTGGGCATCCGGCGTGGGCACTGGCCTGGCCGAGCCCTGAGCTCCAGCCCTGGAGGCACTCTGCGATCCGCCCTGGCGCATGTGCTGGCGGACGCGGCGCACCACGAAGGCCTCGTCCAGGAACCCGAGCCAGCGGTCCAGGTTCTTGGCGTAGGCCTCCCGGGTGCCCGCGTTGCGGATACTGGCCACCACCGGCGCGGCCGCGTCGAGGGCGGCGATCCGGCCCTCCACCGTGGACAGGTCGTAGTTCTCGAAGGTCTTGCGGACCATGAACTCGTACAGGGGGGTGGCGTCCTCCACGAGGTCGGCCACCGCCTGGGGCCCGTTCTGGAGGCGCAGGTCGCAGGGGTCGAGGCCGTCGGGCTGGACGGCCACGAAGGTCTCCGAGGAGAACCCGTGCTCCTCCGCGAAGGCCCGCACGGCCGCCTTCTGCCCGGCCTTGTCGCCGTCGAAGGTGAAGACCACCCGGGTCTCGTGGTTGGGCCGCCCGTGCAGCATGCGGCGCAGGATCTTGAGGTGGTCCTCGCCGAACGAGGTGCCGCAGGTGGCGACCGCCGTGGTCACACCGGCCTCGTGGCAGGCCATGACGTCGGTGTAGCCCTCGACGATGACCGCCTTGCCCTGCTTGGAGATCTCCCGTTTGGCCAGGTCCAGGCCGTAGAGGAGGCGGCCCTTGTGGAAGATGGGGCTCTCCGGGGAGTTGAGGTACTTGGGTCCGTCCTCCTCGGGGTCGAGCTTGCGCGCCCCGAACCCGACGACCTCTCCGGTGACCTCCCTTACCGGCCAGAGCAGACGGTTGCGGAACCGGTCGTAGGCTCCGCGCCGCCCCTGACTGGCCAGACCGCCCTCGATGATCTCGTTGTCGGTGAAGCCCTTCTGACGCAGGTGGTCGGTGAGGTTCTGCCAGCCCGCGGGGGCGAACCCCAGCCCGAACTGCTCGGCGTGCACCCGGTTGAAGCCGCGCTCGCCCAGGAACCGCCGCCCGGCGACCGCCCCGGGTGACAGGAGCTGCTCGGAGTAGAACTGGGCCGCCGCCCTGTGCGCGTCCAGCAGGCGCTGCCGTTTGCCCTCGTCCCTGCGGGGGCTGCTGCGCCCGCCCTCCTCGTACCGCAGGACGATACCGGTCTGCCGTGCCAGGGACTCGACCGCGTCCGCGAAGCTGAGGCTGTCGATCTTCTGCACGAAGGAGATGACGTCCCCGCCCTCTCCGCAACCGAAGCAGTAGAACAGGTTTTTGGCGGGGGTGACGTTGAAGGAGGGGGACTTCTCGTCGTGGAAGGGGCAGAGCCCCTTGAGCGAGCCACCTCCGGCGTTGCGCAGCTGGAGGTACTCACCGATCACGTCAGCGATGGGTGTGCGCTCGCGTACGAGAGCGATGTCTTCGTCTTTGATCCGGCCTGCCACGGTTTTCAGGGTAGTTCTCCCCCGGGACGTTCCGACCACCGTCCACAGAGAGGGTCTCCCAGGACACCCGTTCGCGGGCGGTCCGGCCGCTCGGAGTGACGGTGATCATCGCGGGGCCCGGCGCCGGGGTTCAGCGGCGGCGCACGGGTGGCGGCCCGGTGCTCCCGCGTACACGCAGGCGGGCCGGGAGGAGCAGGGGCGCGACCGGGTCCCTTCCGGGTGCGGCGAGCAGGTTCAGGAGCAGGCCCACGGCGGCCTCGCCGACCTCGGCTGGGTCTTCGGCGGCGGTGGTGAGCGCGGGGAGCAGGTGGGCCGCCTCCGGGCGGTCGCCGAACCCGGCGACGCTGACCTGCCCGGGGACGCCCAGGCCGGACTCGTCGAAGGCACGCAGCAGGCCGAGGGCGAGGAGGTCGTCGGTGGCCAGGACGGCGGTGACCTCCTCGCCCGCCGCGCGTCGGGCCGCCAGCGCCAGTCCGGCGGCGTGACCGGCGTCCGCTCCGGTCGCGGCGGGGATCTCAGGGACGGGGACGCGCGCCCCGGCCTCCTCCAGGGCCGCGCGCCAGCCCCGGGTTCGGGCCGTGTGTCCCGGGGAGCCGTCGGCGACGTGGTGCACCGTGCCGTGCCCGAGCTCGAGCAGATGGCGGGTGAGGGCCCGGGCGCCGCCGAGGTGGTCGGTCCCCACTGTCGCCAGGGGGTGGCGTGCGGTGCCGGGGTCCGCGTCGACGACGACGATCGGCGGAGGGTGGTGGAGGTCGGCGAGCTGCCCCTCCTGGCCGGGGACGAGGGCCACGCAGCCCTCGGGGGCGTGTTCCAGCAGGCGTTCGGCGGCGGCGGGCAGGCCCTCGGGAGCGGCTCCGGCGTACAGCAGGGTGCGGCCTGAGGCGGCCAGTGCGCGTTCCATCCCGACCAGCGCGCGGAGGGTGTCCGGGTGGTCGGGAACGGTGGTGAGCACGCCGACCAGCCCTGATCTGCGGGTGACCAGGGCGCGGGCGGAGGAGTTGCGGCGGTAGCCGAGTTCCGTGATGGCCGCGCGTACGCGGGCCTCGGTCTCGGGGAGCACCCCGGGATGGGCGTTGAGGACACGGGAGACGGTCTGGTGGGACACTCCGGCCAGCCTGGCGACGTCGTTCATGACGGGGCCACGCGGTGGGGGCATGCCCTGGTCCCTCGCTCGTACCGGTGCGCTCCTGGGCGCCCCGCCACGCGGGCGCGGCGGCCGGGCGCACTGAGCAGTGTGCGGGCTCGTGTGGTGCGCGTCAAGACCGGCAACGGCGGTGATTGCGCCCGCCCCTGGTGGGGGTGTGTCAGCCGAGGAGCCGGGCGTGCAGGGCGGTGGCGGAGGTGTCGGTGAGGGAGGCGACCTGGTCCACGACCACGCGCAGGGCCGAGGTGTCGTCGGTGGCGTTCTCGAAGACGGCGCGGAACTGGGGGTCCAGGGCTCCGGGGGACCCCTGCCACAGGGCGGCGACCAGTTCGGTGATGGTGCGACGCTCCTCGGCCTGGTAGATCCGGGCCTCCTCGCGGGACATGACGAAGTGCGCGGCCACCGCCTTGAGCAGGGCGCACTCCAGGAGGGCGCGGCGCGGCAGGACGAGGTCGGCGCGGTAGCGGGTGAGTCGGCCGGGGCCGTGGGCGCGGCGGGTGGCGCCCTCCGCCGCTCGGCAGAACCGGCCGATGAGTTCGCTGGTGAGGTTCTTGAGCGCGGCGAGGGAGGCGAGGTCTCCGGTGAACTCGGTGGGCCAGACGGGTTCGGCGAGCAGGTCGCCCATGACCTCGTCGAGTTCGGCCGGGTCGGCGTCGCAGTACATCGCGGCGGCGATCCGGCAGACCTCGGCGCGCTCGACGGGATCGCGCAGGGCGGCCATGCTGACCAGGCCCGCGTGCAGGCCGTCCTCGACGTCGTGCACGGAGTAGGCGACGTCGTCGGCCCAGTCCATGACCTGGGCCTCGAAGCAGGTGCGTCCGACGGGTGCGCCCTCGCGCAGCCAGGCGAAGGCCTCGGAGTCGTCGGGGTAGCAGTTGAACTTGTGGGTGTCGCCGCCCTCACCGCGCCGCCATGGGTACTTGACGGTGGCGTCCAGGGTGGCGCGGGTGAGGTTGAGCCCGGCGCTGCGGCCGCCGGGATCGATGACCTTGCCCTCCAGCCGGATGAGCAGGCGCAGGCTCTGGGCGTTGCCCTCGAATCCGCCGCACGCGGCTGCCGCCTCGTCGAGGGCGCGCTCGCCGTTGTGGCCGAAGGGCGGGTGGCCGAGGTCGTGGGACAGACAGGCGGCCTCGACGAGGTCGGGGTCGCAGCCCAGGGCCTGGCCGAGTTCCCGGCCGATCTGAGCGCACTCCAGGGAGTGGGTCAGCCGGGTGCGTGGGAAGTCGCTCACCCCGGGTTGGACGACCTGGGTCTTGGCGGAGAGCCTGCGCAGCGCGGAGCTGTGCAGGACACGGGCGCGGTCCCGCTCGAAGGGGCCGCGACGCCTGCTCTTACGCGACTCCTGGGAGTGGCGCTCGGTGTCGCGTGCGGTGTACCCGTGGGTGCCGCTCTCCGCGCCCACGGTCTCTCCGGAGATGGTCGTCATGGGCCCGAGCCTACTTCCCGGCAACGACGAAACATGTCATTGGCCCTGGTCAGGCCGCGTTGACACGGATGTCACTGCTGTCGTTGAAGATCCAGTAGTACCAGAGCGACGCGGTTTCCCTCGTGATGTACCACAGCTGGGTCTGGCGCTCGATGACAGCGGGCCCGGAGCGCGACGGGGAGGTACCCGCCTCGATGCCGTGGTCGGCCGCCATCACCTTGGAGCGCAGGCTGTGCCAGGGGTCGGAGACCAGGATGGCGGTCTCCCAGCCGTTGGACTCGAAGACCCCCTCCATGGCCTTGAAGCTCTGGAGGGTGTCGCTGCCCTCCTCCACCGCGACGACGTGGTCGGCGGGCACGCCCACCTCGATGAGCCAGTTGCGGCCCGCGGCCGCCTCGGTGAAGGCGTCGTCGGGCTGTTTGCCGCCGACCGTGACGATGTTGGGCGCCACGCCGTCCAGGTAGAGGACCTGGGCCTGGCGCAGTCGGGCCTCGAAGACGGGTGACGGGACGCCGTTGTACTGGCTGGCGCCCAGGACCACGATGGCGTCGGAGGGCGTGCGGTCGTCCTGGCGCGCGGTGTACCAGACCCATCCCCAGGTCCCGGGCGGGATCGCGATGGCGACGACCAGGATCAGGGCGATGATCCAGCGCGCACGGAAACGGCGGCGCCTGCGGCGCCTGGGCGTGTGGGTGCGTGGCGGCGGGGTGCGTCGGCCGCCGCGCTCGCGGACGCGGGGTTCCTCGTACGGCTCGTCGTAGGACCCCTCGTGACCGGAGCCCTCCCAGGGTTCCTCGCGGCCGTACCCTTCGGTCTCGTCGCGGTGCGGGGGCAGGTCCCGCTCCCCGCGCGGCGACGGCCGGTCGCGGACGAACCTGCGGGTGAAGGCCGCGCCCTGGTCCGCGGTGTCGGCCGGGTCGACACGACTGAACTCCCGCGTGCTGTTCGCGGCGTCGGCGGGGTCACCGGGGTCGGAGACCTCGGGCCGGGTGAACCGCCGGGTGCCCTCGGCCGCCGAGGCGGCACCGGCCAGCTCGTCGCGGGAGAAGACCTGGGTGGCCTCGTGGTCAGCGGGGGTCGTGGCCGGGTCGTCCCACGCCTCGTCGCCGCGCCCGTCGCTCGCCGTTCGCACCGGCTCACCTCCGCTTGATTGGATCAGGAACGCGGTACGCCCACTGGGACGCCCCGCACCCACCGCTGGTTCGTGGTCTCCCCGCGTGGGCGGGGGCACCGGGAAGGGGGAGCCGGACGTGGCACGGGCGACTGGGAGTGCCCGGAGCCCCGACGGTGGGAGGGGGATCGGGGCGTCGCGCGTGGGCGCGTACCGACGTCGAAAATATATCACGAAAAGGTCACGGTCGACTTTTCCGTCGACTCGGCCGTGATGCCCGATTCTAGTCTCACCGGTCCCGTGAAACGCCCGTGGCGGCGCCCCTTTCGTGGGGACGCCGCCACGGGCGTTCGGTCGGTCACCGCACGGCGCGACCGGCGGCCCGGCCCGCCTCCAGACGGGCCACGGGGACGCGGAACGGCGAACAGGACACATAGTCCAGCCCCACCCTGTGGAAGAAGTGCACCGATGCCGGGTCCCCGCCGTGTTCACCGCACACACCGAGCTTGATGCCGGGCCGCGCCGCTCGGCCCTCCTCCACGGCGATGCGGATCAGACGACCCACCCCGTCCACGTCCAGGGACTCGAACGGCGATACGCCGAACACGCCCTTCTCCAGGTAGGCGGAGAAGAAGGAGGCCTCCACGTCGTCTCGGGAGAAGCCCCACACGGTCTGGGTGAGGTCGTTGGTGCCGAAGGAGAAGAACTCGGCGTTCTCGGCGATCTGCCCGGCGGTGAGCGCGGCGCGGGGCAGTTCGATCATGGTGCCGACGGGGAAGTCCAGCTCGATCCCGCTCTCCTCCCCCACCTCGCGCAGGGCGCGCAGCGCGTCGTCCCGGATGATCTCCAGCTCCTGAACGGTGCCGACCAGCGGGATCATGATCTCCGGGCGGGGGCGGCCGCCGGCACGGATCCGGTCCACCGCGGCCTGGGCGATGGCCCGCACCTGCATCGTGAACAGCCCTGGGACGACCAGACCGAGGCGCACGCCGCGCAGCCCCAGCATGGGATTCTGCTCGTGGAGCCTGTGCACGGCCTGGAGGACGCGCAGGTCGTTCTCGTGGCTCTCGCCCCTGGCCTCGGCCACCGCCACGCGTACCGACAGCTCCGTGATGTCGGGCAGGAACTCGTGCAGCGGCGGGTCGAGGAGTCGGACCGTGACGGGCAGTCCGTCCATGGCCTCCAGGATGCCGCCGAAGTCCTCGCGCTGGAGTGGCAGGAGGGCGTCGAGCGATCCCTGCTGTTCGTCGGGGGTGTCGGCCAGAATGAGGCGTTCGACGAGCTGGCGGCGGTCACCGAGGAACATGTGCTCGGTACGGCACAGGCCGATGCCCTGGGCGCCCATACGGCGTGCGCGGGCGGCGTCCTCGGCGGTGTCGGCGTTGGCGCGCACGTACAGGCGGCGGGCGGCGTCGACGTAGTGCATGAGGCGGTGCACGGAGCGCACGAGGTCGTCGGCCTGGTCGGAGGCGGGGTCGACCTCGCCCTCGAAGTAGCGGACCACCGGGGAGTCGACGACCGGCACCTCACCGAGGTAGACCCGGCCGCTGGTGCCGTCGATGGAGATGACGTCGCCCTCCTCGATCACCTCGCCGCCCGGGGCGGTCATGCGCCGGTTCTTGGTGTCGATGTCGAGTTCCTCGGCGCCGCACACGCAGGTCTTGCCCATGCCCCGGGCCACCACGGCGGCGTGGGAGGTCTTGCCTCCACGACTGGTGAGGATGCCCTCCGCCGCGATCATGCCCTCGAGGTCGTCGGGGTTGGTCTCACGGCGGCAGAGGATGACCCTCTCCCCGCTGCGCGACCACTTCACGGCGGTGTAGGAGTCGAAGACGGCCTTGCCCACGGCCGCTCCCGGCGAGGCGTTCATGCCGCGTCCGAGGCGGTGCACGTCCTCCCCGGCGGTGGCCTCGTCGTCGAAGCGCGGGAACATCAGTTGGGCGAGCTGGTCGCCGGTGACGCGCTGGACCGCCTCGTCCAGGCCGATCATCCCCTGGTCCACGAGCTGGTCCGCGATCCTGAAGGCGGCCGCGGCGGTGCGCTTGCCCACGCGGGTCTGGAGCATCCACAGCCTGCCGCGCTCGATGGTGAACTCGATGTCGCACAGGTCCCGGTAGTGGTTCTCCAGGGTGTCCATGATGCCCATGAGCTCTTCGTGGCTTCGGGGGTCGATCCGCTCCAGCTCGGTGAGGGAGACGGTGTTGCGGATGCCCGCCACCACGTCCTCGCCCTGGGCGTTTTGGAGGTAGTCCCCGTAGACGCCGGTCTGGCCGGTGGCGGGGTCGCGGGTGAAGGCCACGCCCGTGCCCGAGTCCATGCCGAGGTTGCCGAAGACCATGGAGCAGATGTTCACGGCGGTGCCGAGGTCCGCGGGGATGCGCTCCTGGCGGCGGTACAGGACGGCGCGGGGGGCGTTCCAGGATTCGAAGACGGCCTTGACGGCGAGGTTCATCTGCTCGCGGGGGTCGCTCGGGAAGGGGCTCCCGGTCTGCTCGCCGACGATCTCCTTGAACCGTTCCACGAGCTGGCGGAAGTCGGCGGCGTCCAGGTCGAGGTCGTTCGTGATGCCCTTGGCGGCCTTGAGCTCCTCGATGGCCTCCTCGAACAGGTCGCCGTCGATGTCCAGGACGGTCCTGCCGAACATCTGGATGAGGCGGCGGTAGGAGTCCCAGGCGAAGCGTTCGTCGCCGCCCTGGGCGGCAAGGCCCTTCACGGACTCGTCGTTGAGGCCGATGTTGAGGACGGTCTCCATCATGCCGGGCATGGAGAAGCGGGCGCCCGACCGCACGCTCACCAGGAGTGGGTCGTCCGGCTGGCCGAGCCGGCGGCCCATGGTGCTCTCCAGCTCCCTGAGGTCGGCCTCGATCTCGGCGTCGAGCCCCTCGGGGACGGCGCCGTTCTCCAGGTAGTGACGGCACGCCTCCGTGGTGATGGTGAAACCGGGGGGAACCGGGAGACCGATGTTGGTCATCTCGGCGAGGTTGGCCCCCTTGCCGCCGAGCAGGTCCTTCAGGTCCTTGTTGCCCTCGGTGAACTTGTAGACGTACTTGGTCACGGGGGTGCTCCCTCGTTCTCTCGCGGCCGTTCGGCGTCGGGTCGGCCCCTGTTGGGCGCGACCCTATCCACACTCCGCACGAGCGACCCTCCATGAACCACCCTTCTTCGGCATAGCACCTGTTCACGGACGCCGAACAGGTCTATACCAATGGTCCACTTCGAGTTCACGCCCGCACCCGCGAGGACGCAACGGGAACAGCACCGCCGCCCACGACTACGCTGGTCAGGGACGCTCGACCACACACCGCCTCAAGGACGGCACGGTCGAAACCGGCGAGAACCGCAGGCGCGACCAACCCCCCTGGCCAGCAACGTCTCCCGAGCCCACTGTGCCGCGTGACACAGCATTACCGTCAAGTAACCTACGCAGCCGTAAGTTAGGCTTCTCGGTGTGGCCC
The DNA here is from genome assembly GCF_001083815.1 of Nocardiopsis sp. SBT366. NCBI lineage: Bacteria > Bacillati > Actinomycetota > Actinomycetes > Streptosporangiales > Nocardiopsidaceae > Nocardiopsis > Nocardiopsis sp. SBT366. Next base: position 40,091 of record NZ_LAVM01000026.1, read on the forward strand.
GCCAGGGAGCGGGGTCGCTGGAACTGAGGGGTGCGAACGGTGTCGAAGGCGCGGGAAACAGGGAGCGTGCGAGCTGCGGCGGCCGCCGGGGACCTGCTGGAAGCGGTCAAACCCCGGCTCCGGGGATGGCTGCACCTGGGGACCGCTCCGCTCGCCCTGGCGGCGGGCATCGTCCTGGTGGCCCTCTCCCCCACCGTGCCCGCCATGGCGGCCAGCGCGGTGTACGCGCTCAGCTCGGTGATGCTCTTCAGCACCTCGGCCATCTACCACGTGGGCCGCTGGTCACCGCGCGCCCAGAAGGTCCTGCGCCGCATGGACCACTCGAACATCTACCTGATCATCGCGGGCACCTACACGCCGTTCATCATGCTCGTGCTGGAGGGCACCCTGCGCACGGCCATGCTGGCGCTGGTCTGGGGCGGCGCGGTCGCCGGGGTCGCGTTCAAGCTCCTGTGGCTGAACGCTCCGCGCTGGCTCTCCACAGCGCTGTACCTGGCCATCGGCTGGGTCGCGGTCCTGTTCATCCCGGACCTGGTCAACGGCACCCACCCGGCCACCTGGATCCTCATCCTCGTGGGCGGCCTGCTCTACAGTGTCGGCGCCGTGGTCTACGGGCTCAAGCGGCCCGACCCCGCGCCCCGCTGGTTCGGGTTCCACGAGATCTTCCACTCCCTGACCATCGCGGCCTTCGTCTGCCACTACATCGCGGTCTCGTTCGTCGTCTACACGGCGACCTGACCGGCGCGGCTCCGATCGCGCGGTCACCCCAGCCAGGCGGCCGGGCCCCACGAGGGCCCGGCCGCCTCGCGTGTCAGGAGCCCGTGTGCCAGGAGCCCGTGTGTCAGGAGCCCGCGTGTCAGGAGAAGGCGAACAGTGGCGGGAACACCAGCACGACCACGGCCGCCCACAGCGCGTACACGGGCAGGTAGGTGGTCTGCCACCGCTCGACCGCCGCGAACGGCCGTCTCCCCCGCACGAAGCCCAGCAGCAGCCACGCCGACCACACCAGATGCACCAACAACACGAGGTTCAGGCCGAGCGCCGCCGTCTTGTTCGCGGTGAACCCGAACTCCGCGATCCGGGTCAGCATGGCCGTGAGCGCGACCGCGTTGACCGCCAGCGCGGTGCCCACCAGCGCGAGCTGGAGCCAGTCGAGGACACCCGGTGGGAGCAGCGGGTCGCGCGCCGAGATCGAGTACAGCAGCAGGAACAGGACCAGCACCAGGACCGCGTCCATGACGATGAGCATCTCGCGGTCGACCCTGGCCAGGGGGCCGTTCACCAGCATCGCCACCAGGTCGGCGACCAGCATCAGCAGAGCCAACGGGGTGAAGACCCTGCTCAGGACCGGCGTGATGTTCTCCACCACGCTCTTCTTGGCCTCCACCAGCCAAGCGGCCACCAGCAGCGCCCCGGGCACACCGAACGGCACGAGCCAGTCGGCGACGAACGGGGAGACGTCGACGTCGGCCAGCGCGAGCACCGCGGCGGTGAGGCCCAGCAGGACCACGGACCCCAGGGTGATCAGCACGAGGTACATCACGAGTTCGCCCGTGAACCGGACGTAGTCCATCCGCCGCTCGTGGGAGCGCCATCGACCGCCCGTGTGGAACACACCCGCGAGCAGCCACAACAGGATCGGCACGTGCGTGATCGCGAGGACCTGGGTCATCCCGGGCGCCGGATACGGGTCGACGGTCTCCTGGAACGGGTAGAGGTTCACCGCCAGAGCCGGGACCGCCGCGAGGGCGACCGTCACGGCGCCCACCTGCCAGGGGGCGCGGCGCTTCCAGGCGAACCACCCCGCCAGGAAGGGCAGCACCACGAACGGGAGGTTGAGGATCAGCACGATCTCGTCGTCCACCGCGCCAACCAGCAGCCTGACCGCGAGACCGGCGCCGAGCGCGAAGAGCAGCGTCGCCCCGAGCTCGCGCCAGCGCGACGCACCGGACTCCTCGTCGGCCTCGGGGACCAGCACCAGCTGTTTCCAGAGTCGGTGGGAGTGTTCTCTGGCGAACTCGCGCGAGACCGCGTCCAGAGCGCCCATGCGCTTGACAGCGACGAGGAAGGCCTCATCGCCGTCCAGTCCACCCGACTCCAGTTCGGCGATCTGCTCGCGCAAGTGGTCCTCCATCTCCTCCACGTCCGGGGCGGAGATGGCGCGGCGGCGGGTCACGAATCCGCGCCACTGGTCGATCTGTTCCTCCAGCACGTCACCGCGTGCGGTGTCGCCGGTCACGCGAGCCCCCCGGCCGGGGCGGGGCCCGGGTACTCCGGGCGCGGCACGGACTCCCACACCTGCCGGAGCGCATCCGCGACCACGCTCCACTGTTCGCGCCGCTGTGCCAGCGCCTCCAGCCCCGCGTCCGTGATGGCGTAGTGCTTGCGCCGTCGCCCCGCCTCGGACCTGCCCCAGGACGCGCGCACGAGTCCGTTGCGCTCCAAGCGGTGCAACAGCGGGTACAGCATCCCGTCCGTCCAGTTCATCCGCCCGTCGGAGAGTTCGTTGACGCGTTTGACGATCGCGTAGCCGTAGGACTCTCCCTCGGACAGGATTCCCAGGACCAACGGTGTGGCCGAGGCGGCGACCAGGTCCTTGTCGATGTGCATGCTTGTCCTCACCCCCGTGTGTTCGCGACACGAACCCTAGCACCTCTAGGCATAGCACTCCTAGGCATGCTGTCCCCCAGGACGAGGAGCGACCACTTCCGGTCGTCACGATTTACTCACGCGATGGGACAAGCGGGCCGAAACTCCCCCATCGCTCCTCGCGCCTGCCGTTAGGTTGAGTACCGGTGCTGCGGCCGTGTGCGGCCGGGGCGCCGAGGAGACGGCCGGAGACCACATCCCCCCGGGTCCGGCCGTCTCTGCTGTTCACCTCCGCCGCTGGGCTCCTGCCAAGATGAGCGGCACGAACTTCCTCCAGCTCCACGGCTCGCTCGCGCTGCGCGCAGAACTCTCCTCCTGGCTGGCCCGCAGCCGCGGCGTCCTCGCGGCGCCCGACCGGATCATCGTCACCGGCGGTGTCACCTGGGCGCTCAGCCTCCTGGCCCGCGTCCTCCGGGACCGGGGGCGTGACACCGTCGCGGTCGAGAGGTCCGAATCCGCGAGGGGCGTCCCGTAGACGCCGAACGGCCGCCCCTCCCCTGTTCGGGGACGGACGGCCGTGGGCGTTGGAGGCTCCGGGTGCTAGCAGCCGGGCAGGCGCTCCAGCAGGTACATCTCCACGCGGTCCAGGGACACGCGCTCCTGCGACATGGTGTCGCGCTCGCGCACGGTCACCGCGTTGTCCTCGAGGGTGTCGAAGTCCACCGTCACGCAGAACGGGGTACCGATCTCGTCCTGGCGGCGGTAGCGGCGGCCGATCGCACCGGCGTCGTCGAACTCCACGTTCCAGCGCTTGCGCAGCAGGGCGGCGAGGTCACGGGCCTTGGGCGAGAGGTCGGCGTTGCGCGACAGCGGCAGGACGGCGGCCTTGACCGGCGACAGGCGCGGGTCCAAGCGCATTACGGCGCGCTTCTCCAGCTTGCCCTTGGCGTTGGGAGCCTCGTCGACGTTGTAGGCGTCGAGCATGAACGTGAGCACCGCCCGGTCGACACCGGCCGCAGGCTCGATGACGTAGGGGATGTAGCGCTCGTTGTTCTCCTGGTCGAAGTACGACAGGTCGACACCGGAGGCCTCGGCGTGCGTCTTGAGGTCGTAGTCGGTGCGGTTGGCGACGCCCTCCAGCTCGCCCCACTCACTGCCCTGGAAGTTGAACCGGTACTCGATGTCCACGGTCCGCTTGGAGTAGTGGGAGAGCTTGTCCTGCGGGTGCTCGTACAGCCGCAGGTTGTCCTTGGCGATGCCCAGCTCCAGGTACCACTGGTGGCGCTGGTCGATCCAGTACTGGTGCCACTCCTCGTCACTGCCCGGCTTGACGAAGAACTCCATCTCCATCTGCTCGAACTCACGGGTCCGGAAGATGAAGTTTCCGGGGGTGATCTCGTTGCGGAACGACTTGCCGATCTGGCCGATGCCGAAGGGGACCTTGCGGCGGGCGCTCTGCTCGACGTTCTTGTAGTTGATGAAGATGCCCTGCGCCGTCTCGGGACGCAGGTAGGCCAGGCCCTTCTCGTCCTGGACCGGGCCCAGGTAGGTGCGCAGGAGGCCGTTGAACATACGGGGCTCGGTGAAGGAGGCCTTGGCGCCGCAGTTGGGGCAGGCGATCGCGGCCAGGCCCTCGGCGGGCTCCTTGCCGTGCTTCTCCTCGTAGGCCTCGATGAGGTGGTCGGCCCGGAAGCGCTTGTGGCAGGACTGGCACTCGGTGAGCGGGTCGACGAACGCCGTCACGTGGCCGGAGGCCTCCCAGACCTCGCGGGCCAGGATCACGCTGGAGTCGAGGCCGACGATGTCGTCGCGCTCCTGCACCATCGAACGCCACCACTGGCGCTTGACGTTGTTCTTGAGCTCCACGCCCAGGGGGCCGTAGTCCCAGGCGGCGCGCAGACCTCCGTAGATCTCGCTGGAGGGGTAGACCAGACCTCGGCGCTTGGCGAGGTTGACCAGTGCGTCCATTGCCTCTGACTTGGCGGCCATGGGGTGACTCTCCATCCGGCTGGCGGTCGGTGGATCGCTGTTCGCGATACATCGTCGGTTCTGTTGGGAGGCGGTCCGCGCGCGGAGCCACGGATGTGGCGCACCGGGAGACCGCTTCCCACCAGGCTAGAGCAATCCGGAGGCGGGCGCGCACCGTTTGTGCGGGCCCCGCCCCGACCACGTGTGGAGGAGGGCCGCGAGGGTCAGGACGACGTCTCGCCGCTGGCGAGGATCTCGAACGCGGAGGGTTCGTCGATGGCCCGGGAGAGCAGCGGGACCGCGTTGACCTTGACGTCGAAGTCGGACAGGGCCCGCCGGTAGAACCCGGCGCCGTCCCACTCGGTGACCACGGTCCACAGCGTGGGTTCGTCGGCTGCGCGGCCGATGCGGTGCCACCGGAATCCGGGGCGCTGGGCCAGGACCGCCACTGCGGCGTCGGCGTCGGTTCGGAAGGCCTCGGTGTCGGCCTCGGGCACGGAGTATCGGGTGATGACGATCACCCGTCCATTGTGGCGCAGACGCGGGAGCGGGCCGCCCCGGAGGTGGTCCGGAGCGGCCCGAGCACGGCCGGAGCGAAGGGCGGGCCCGAAGCGGGCGCCGCCCCGCTACTCCTTACCGAAGACGCGGTCCACGACCCGGGCGGAGGCGTGGCCGTCGTCCAGGGGGCAGAACTGGTCCACGAACGACCGGTAGGAGGCGCCGCTGCGCTTGGCGACCTCGTCGATGTCCAGCAGGGACTCGATGACGTCGTCGGAGCGGGTCAGCAGCGGTCCGGGGGCGGTCTCCTCGAAGTCGAAGTAGAACCCGCGCAGGTTGTCCCGGTAGCTCTCCAGGTCGTAGGTGAAGAAGAGCATGGGGCGGCCGGTGTTGGCGAAGTCGAACATCATCGACGAGTAGTCCGTGATCAGCACGTCGGTGATCAGGAAGAGCTCCATGATCTCCGGGTACAGGGACACGTCGTAGACGAAGTCCTCCCCCACGATCGGCACGCTGTCCACCACGCGGGGGTGGCGGCGCACCAGCAGCACGTGGTCGTCGCCGAGCTTCTCGTACATGCGGCGCAGATCAAGGTGCAGGTCCAGCTTGTGCTTGCCGCGCGTGTAGTACTTGTCGTCCCGCCAGGTGGGGGCGTACAGGACCACCTTCTTGCCCTCGGGCAGGCCCAGCAGGCGCCGGGTGCGCTCGGCGACGGCCTCGCGCTCCGCTGAGAAGAAGATGTCGTTGCGCGGGTAGCCCGTCTCCAGGACCTCGCCCTCGAACCGGAAGGCGCTGCGCAGGATCGGGGTGGCCCAGGGGCTCGGCGAGACCAGGTAGTCCCACTGCCGGGTCTCCCACGCGAGCTTGTCGAAGTAGTCGCGTGACTTGCCCCGGATGTTCTCCACGTCGAAGCCGATGCGCTTGAGCATGGACCCGTGCCAGGTCTGCACGACCACCTGGTCGGGGTGGCGGTGGAACCACGCGGGCTGGCGGGAGTTGCTGACCAGGTACCGGCTGCGGGCCAGCTCCCGGAAGTACTCCTCGCCCTTGTGGCGGACCGGCGCGAGGTCGTCGGGCAGGCGGACCTGCCCGTCGGCGACCAGCCAGGACATCGGGTAGTCGGCCCACTTGTCGCGCTTGCGCAGCTCCGCGTAGAGGCTCTGCGGGCTGTCCGAGTACTGGCGCCCGGTGTAGGTGTCGAAGAGGATGCCCTCGGTGACGGGCTCCGCGCGCTGGGCCGGGTAGAAGGTCTCACGGAGCTCGCGCTGGGCGAAGGCGCCGCGTTCGACGGGGCGCAGGTCGGTGCCGACCTGGAGCACCGGGATGCCGCGTCCCTGGTAGGAGAGCGTGTACGTGCGCTCGGGGCTCTCGGTCTCGGTCGGCAGGTCGTGGATGAGCGAGTCGGTGAACTCCACGCCCACGTCCACGCTGGCCGTCTCACCGCCCTCCCCTGCGGTCTCCTCGCTGACCCGGCCCCACAGCTGGTAGGAACCGGTGGACAGCGAGAGCTCGCCGGACAGGGTGGCGATGCGGGAGGGGTCGAACCGGGCGGTGAACCGGTTCCCGGACCGCTCCACGGTCAGCGCGTGCTCCTCGTCGCGACCGCGTGCCTTGGCCACCACGCTCAGTTCGTTGCTCGGGGAGAACTCACCGCCGAGGACCAGGACGCGCTCCTGCCACTCCGCCCGGTCCACCCAGGGGTGGGCCCGGCCGGCCCGCAGCTTGAGGTGGCCGGTGAAGGTGCGCTGCACGGCCAGCTGCTGTTGGGCGCCCTCGGAGTCGTAGGCGGTGGTCCGGGCCTCGTCGGGCAGGACCAGGGGGACGGTGCGCTGGTCGGCGGTGACCAGGTGGGCGTCCCACTCCTCCTGCCGGATCACGCCGCCGCACTCGCTGAGGCTGCGGGCGAAGAGCTCCTCAGCGCGCACCCTGGCCTCGAAGCGGCCGCCCTGGATGGTGACCGGGTAGCTGAGCCTTGCCGTGCCGGGGCGCCGCACCAGCCGCAGCTCGGTGGCCTCGGCGGCGGGCGCGGACAGCAGTTCGCCGCCCACGGTGAGTTCGGCGGTGCGGGCGTCGAAGCGGTGCTCGGTGACCTGGGCGCGCGCCGGTTCGACGGCGATGACCAGGTGCCGGTCCTTGTTCCAGTGCGGGCGCACCCACACGTCGTCGCCGACGCTCTGGTAGCCGGGCCGCTCGGGCGGGCCGGGCACGGGGCTGGAGACGATGCGGCGGCGGGCCAGGCTGCGGTTGAACACCACCAGCTCGATCTTCCACTCGCCAGGCTCCCAGTCGCCGGAACCCCGCAGGCGGCGGGGGTCGACGACGACCGTGAAGCCGCCGTAGTCGTGACGGGCGGAGTCGGGCAGGTCGGGGAGCCGGTACTCGGCGGCCAGGCGGGTCCGTACCGGGACGCGCACGCGGCGCTTGGTGGCCGTGTTGACCACGAAGGCCACCACGTGCTGCTGCCAGCGTTTGCGGGCGCGCAGGTTGCGGATGCCGATCCGGCCGCTGACGTGCAGGCGGCCGTCCTCCCAGTGGATGTCCTCGGTCTTCTGCCGGACCTTGATCTCGTCCTCGAGACGGTAGATCTCCCGGGGGACCGCCTTGGCCGGGTCCTTGGCTCCGAAGAACGGGTAGCGGATGTAGTAACCCAGCCCTTGCCGGACGACCGTGGCCTTCTTGATCTCCACGCTCTTGGCGAAGGTGGCCACCTCCAGCACGTCGTCCAGCCGCCGCTTGCGCACCAGGTGGTACAGGAGGCGGTCCAGCACGTTCAGGCCGCGCAGGAGGCTGTCCGGGACGTGGTCGAGGTAGGCGTTGAGCAGGTCGAGGACGGTCTCGCGGACCTTCTCGTCCGCGTCGTCGAGGCGCAGGACGAGGCGGTGGAGTTCGCCCTGGAGGCGGATGCGGTCCCACAGCTCGCGGTCGGCCGTGGTGAGGTCGGCGCCGAGTTCACGCATGGCGGTGACGCGGCGGGTGAGCGCCTCGCTCTCCAGCGGGATGCCCACCTTCTCGCGTTCGCGCATCAGCAGGACGGGCGCGGGCAGGACGTCGACGGCCTGGGCGAGCAGGGTGGCGCGGCCGATGGCGAGGTCGGTGTCCTCCTTGGTGACGCCGTGCTCGGGCAGGGAGTCCCAGAACTCCCGGCGCCAGAGCCGGTTGCCGAGGGTGGCGTCCGCGATCAGGCCGGGAACCGCCCTGGGGTCCTCCGCGAGCCGGTGGCGACCGAACTTGCGGTGCGCCTTGGAGGGTGCGGCGCCCAGCTCGTTGAACTGGTGGACGTTGCCGATGACCAGGTCGGAGCGGGTGTCGGCCGCGCTCTGGGCCAGGTGGGCCAGCGCGTAGGCGGTGAGCGCGTCGGAGCCGGAGAGGAACAGCAGGTGGCTGCCGGTGGCGGCGGCCGCGCCCCGGGAGCGCGCCTCAGTGAGGTGCGGGGCGGGTTCGCCGGGCAGGAGGGTGACCCTCAGCCCGGCGGGCGGTGCGGCGGCGAAGGCGGTGGCGGTGGCCAGCCCGTCCTCGCGCGCGGACTCGACGGCCTCGTCCCCCTGGTCGTTCTCCTCCGGAAGGGGCTCGTCGGCGGTGGTCGCCTCGTCGTCCCCGTTCGTGTCCGGGTCGGTGGTCCCGGGGTCGGACGGCTCCGGCGCGGGACCGCCGTTGGTCGTGCGGACCGGGGCGAGGACGATCTCGATGTCCGGTCGTGCGGCGCCGTCGCGCGCCGCCGCCCCGGTCTGGCTCTCGTCACGTTGACGGGCCAGTGAGTCGAGGCAGTTCTGCAAGTGCGGTTCGGTGACGTCGAACGTCACGATGACTGTGGGTTCGGGCACGGAAGTTGACACCCTCCGGAGGGTTCGTCTCTACACGACGTGCGGGCACCGTGGTGCGGACGGTCCGCATGGAACAGACGGTCAGTAACTGAATGTAGACGGTTCACGACCCGTCTCGTGTCGAACCCGGAACAGTCGGGGTGCGGGTACGAGGGGAGATGCGCGGTGTTGCGCCGCGCCTGTGCCCGGCGCTGTGCCAGGGCCCTGCACTAGGGTCTGATCCAGGATTATCACAGGCCCTGAGACACGGTGCGCACACCGACCGCCCCCAAAGCGTCCGGTCGGGGTCGTGGGGGCCGGGACACAGTGAAGAGGAACAGGCGGCGATGGCCTCTCCCGAGCACGAGGACGAACAGCGACGACCCGCCCCCGGGCGCCCGCTTCCCCCGGGTGACTCCCTTTTCACCCCGGGCGCGGGGCGGTTGCGCCACGAGGTGGAGCGGCGCAGCGCGGTGCCCCTGGTGTGGCTGCACCAGAGGCCGGGTTGGCTGCCACCGGTGGTGTTGGGGGCGCTGTTCCTGGCGGGTCTGATGGCACCGGGGTGGTTGGGCGCTCCGTGTCTGCTGCTGGTGGCGGCGGCCTTCGGGTGGCTGGCCTTCCTGACCTGGCCCTCGCTCCACCGGCAGCAGCGGGTGCCGCGTGTCCTGATGATCGTGGTGGTGCTGGTCCTGGCGGTGGCGAGGATGCTGGGCTTCTGAGGGCCGGGGGCGTTCGGCTCCCGGGGCCGGGGGACGCTCGTCACTCTTGTCAGTTTTGACAATCATTTTCGTTTTCGTGATAATGAAGCAGTGTCTGCCCAGTTCACGGAGGACGGGGCCCCGGGCCCCGACACCCCGCACGCTTTCCAGGCCGTCGACGCGCACGCCGCCTACGACGGTGTCACCGTGCTCGACGGCGTGAGCCTCGACGTCCCCGTGGGTCAGACCATGGCCGTCCTCGGACCCAACGGTTCGGGCAAGTCCACCCTGATGCGCGCGATGCTCGGCATCGTGCCCCTCACTTCCGGGCGCATCCTTCTCCACGGGACGCCCCTGCGCCGGTTCCGGCACTGGAAGCGGATCGGCTACGTGCCCCAGAGGCTCACCGCCGGGGGCGCGGTGCCCGCCACCGTGCGCGAGATCGTCGCCTCAGGGCAGGTCGCCCGGCGCCGCCGACTCTCCCTGCCCACGCGGGCCGACCGCGCCGCCGTCGACGAGGCCCTGGCCGCCGTGGACCTGTCCGACCGTGCCGGGGACGCCGTGCGCGAACTCTCCGGCGGCCAGCAGCAGCGCGTGCTCATCGCCCGAGCCCTCGCCGGACGCCCGGACACCTTCGTGATGGACGAGCCCATGGCCGGGGTCGACGCGGAGAACCAGCGCGCCCTGGCCAGGGCGATCACCCACCTGCGCGACCGGGGCAGCACCGTGGTCCTGGTGCTGCACGAACTGGGTCCTCTGGAGGAGGTCATCGAACGCGCGGTCGTGCTGGAGCACGGCCGGGTCGTGCACGACGGCCCCGCCCCCGCCGCCACCGGCGAGTGCGCGCGTCCCGGACACGAGCACCAGCATCCGCACCCCGACCCCAACGATCCCGACCCCCGCTCCGCGCACACCACCGCGCCGACGGAGATGGTCCGCCTGGAGGTACCCCGCCGTGACTGAGCTGCTCCAGTACGAGTTCATGCGGCGCGCGCTGCTCGCCGCGGTGCTGGTCGGCCTGGTCACCCCGATCATCGGCACCTTCCTGGTCCAGCGCAGGTTGGCCCTGCTGGGCGACGGCATCGGACACATCGCCCTGACCGGTGTGGCGCTGGGCCTGCTCACGAGCACCTCCCCGGTGCTCACGGCCGCTGTCGTGGCCACCCTGGGCGCCATCCTCATGGAGCTGGTTCGGGTGCGCACGCGCACCAGTGGCGACGTGGCGCTCGCGCTGCTGTTCTACGGCGGCATCGCGGGGGGTGTCCTGCTCATCGGGATGACCCCGGGGGCGAGCAACGCCACCCTCACATCGTTTCTGTTCGGTTCGGTGAGCACCGTGGGCGAGCAGGACATCTGGATCGTGGGCGTGCTCGCGGTGGGCGTGGTCGCGGTGCTGGCCGTGTTCGGCCGGGAGTTGTTCGTCCTGTGCCAGGACGAGGAGGTGGCCAGGGCCCACGGCCTCCCGGTCCGCTTCCTGAGCATCCTGCTGGCGGTGACCGCCGCGTTGACCGTGGTGATCGCGATGCGGGTGGTCGGCGTGCTGATGGTGAGCGCTCTGATGATCGTCCCGGTCGCCGCCGCGCAGCAGCTGAGCCGCAGTTTCCGGGTGACGATGGGGTTGGCGGTGCTGATCGGCCTGGTCTCCTCGCTCGGCGGGCTGACCACGGCCTTCTACTCGGACCTCGCACCGGGGGCCACGATCGTGCTGCTGGCCCTGGCCGTCTTCTGCCTCGCCGTGTTGCTCGGCGGGGTCCTGCGCCGCGTGACCAAGCGGCGGACACCGGCACCCCTGCATCCCGTGACGGGGAGTCCGGCGGATACGATGCCCCAGACAGATCGGGGGAGGGTGACACCATGAGTACACGTCGCGAGGCCGTCCGTCAGGCACTGACCGAGTCCTCCGGTTTCCGCAGCGCGCAGGACCTGTACGCGGACCTGCGAGCCGACGGTTCCAAGATCGGCCTGACCACGGTGTACCGGGCTCTTCAGGCCCTGAGCGACTCCGGTGAGGTCGACGTCCTGCGCACCGACGACGGCGAGGCCGTCTACCGTGCGTGCGACACCGAGAGTCACCACCACCACCTGGTGTGCCGGACCTGCTCCACGGCCGTGGAGATCGAGGGTCCCACCGTGGAGCGGTGGGCCGCCGAGGTGGGGGCCAAACACGGCTTCACCGGGGTGACCCACACGGTCGAGGTGTTCGGCACCTGCGGCCCCTGCTCGCTGCGCCCGGCCCAACAGGGCAGCGCACAGCAGGTCTGACCGACGACTGCCGATGGCCCCGCACACGCGTGCTTGAGTTCTAGTGGTCGTTGCAACACCCCACTTGACGGGGTGCGATGGACGACTTCGAGATCCGACAGAACCGGGACCCTCAGGGACCCAAGAAGCTCCAAGCTGAACGGGCGACCTATCTTGCCCTTGTGGCTCAAGGAGTAAGTACGACACAGGCGTGCCGGATCGTCGGCGTGAACCGCAAGACGGGACACCGCTGGCGATTCGGCCGCCCCACCCGAACCAAAGACGGGCAGGAACGCTCTCTTGCCCCTGCCCGCCCCACTGCTGAGCCGACCTCTTTCGGCCGTTACCTGACCGTCGACGAGCGCATCCAGATCGCAGACCTGCACCGTGAAGGTCTGGGTGTACGAGCCATCGCCGCTGAGCTGGGCCGATCCCCTTCCACGATCAGCCGGGAACTACGCCGCAACGCCACCGTGGACCCGCGCGGAAAAGTCCACTACCGCCCCCACGCCGCCCAAACCCGCGCCGAAGCCCGCAGGCCCAGGCCCAAACCCTCCACGTTCGCCCTGAACCCCGAGCTGCGTGCTGTGGTCCAGGAACTGCTCAACGACAAGTGGAGCCCAGAACAGATCAGCCGTAGGCTCAAACGGGACTTCCCCGAGCGGCCGGAGCTGCACGTGTGCCACGAGACGATCTACCAAGCGCTCTACGTCCAAGGCCGTGGGGAACTGCGCCGGGAGCTGGCTGCCGCGCTGCGCTCGGGGCGGGCCCGGCGCAAGCCCCGCCGCCAGGCCCAGCACCGCCGGGAGCGCTTCGCTCATCCGATGGTGATGATCAGCGAACGCCCGCCCGAGGTCGCTGATCGGGCGGTGCCCGGCCACTGGGAAGGGGACTTGATCATCGGAGCAGGTGGCACTTCGGCCATCGGCACTCTGGTGGAGCGCTCGACCCGGTACACGATGCTTCTGCACCTGGGCCAGGGGCGCAGCGCCGACCAGGTCCAAGAAGCGTTGACCTCAACGGTGGTGACCCTGCCCCACCATCTGGCGCGTTCGGTGACCTGGGACCAGGGCTCGGAGCTGGGCCGCCACCACGAGTTCACCGTGGCCACCGACATCCCGGTCTACTTTTGCGACCCGGCCAGCCCTTGGCAGCGGGGTTCGAACGAGAACACCAACGGCCTGCTCAGGCAGTACTTCCCCAAGGGCACTGACCTGTCGGTGCACTCGCGTGAGCACCTGGAAGCAGTCGCTGTCCAGCTCAACGGGCGCCCACGCAAAACGCTCGGCTGGGATACCCCAGCCGAGCGCCTCGCTAAGCTGCTCCAAGCGAGCAACTGACCTTCTGTGTTGCGACGACCCCTAGAATCCGCACACGCGTGTGCGGGGCCATCGTCGTGTGTGGCCCCGGTTCACCCGGGCGGTTCCTCGCCGTTCTGGAGGGTGCACGCGGTCTCCACCCGGTGGTTACCGGCTGGTAGCCGTGTCGTGTCATGACTGGGCCAGGCTGTGCCCTCGTGTACAGACGAACCACGGCCGCGCTGCTGACCGCGCTGCTGATCTCCCCGCTCCTGTCCGCCTCCCCCGCCTCCGCGTCGGAGGACCGGACCGATCCCCGCGTCGTCACCCACAACGCCTTCCTCCTCCCCAGGGCCCTCCACCCCAACTGGGGCCAGGACATCCGCGCGGACCTGACCGTCCGGGACGGGCTCCTCTCCGGTCAGGACGTCGTGGTCCTCCAGGAGCTCTTCGACAACTCCGGCGCCGACCGCCTGCGCGCGGGTCTGGCCGAGGAGTACCCGCACGGCACTCCCGTCGTGGGCCGTTCCAGGTCCGGCTGGGACCACACCACCGGCTTCCGCGACGGGACCCTCACCAACGGCGGTGTCAGCGTGCACAGCGTCTGGCCGATCGTCCGGGCCGAACAGCACGTCTTCGCCCGCGCCTGCGGCGCCGACTGGTTCTCCAACAAGGGCTTCGCCTACGTCGAGCTGGACACCCCCGACGGCCGCCTGCACGTGGTGGGCACCCACATGCAGTCCGAGGACGGCGCGTGCGGTTCCGGCGAGGACGTGCGCGTACGCGAGGACCAGATCGACCAGATCGTGGCGCTGCTGGACGCCAGGGGCATCCCCGACGACGAGCGGATCTACCTGGCCGGTGACCTGAACATCGTGGGTGGCGGCGCCGAGTGGGAGCGCGCCGTCGAGCGGCTGGACGCCGTGGCGCCCGACCACACGGGCGACGCGCCCTCCTGGGATCCCTCAAGCAACTCGATCGCCGCGCACGGCTACTCGGACTGGGACGCCCAGCAGCTGGACCACGTCCTGCCGATCCGCAACGGCGCCGCACCGCGTGCCTACGTCAACGAGACCCGTGCGGTGAAGAGCGAACCCTGGACGGTACGCTCCTGGGGCCGCTCGTACACCTACGACGACTACTCGGACCACTACCCGGTGTTCGGTTCCACCCCGCGCCCCTGACCCCCGGCGGGGAAGCACCCTCGACAGGCCCCGGCCCATGGGGGAATCTGGGAAGGAACGCGTTGGGCCACTGGACGAAGCACCCGAAGAAGGAGGGTGAGGAGGCGCTCCGGCGGATCGCGGAGCTCGGGTGGCGGGTCGAGGACCCGCCCACGTACTACACGATCAAGTGTCCCTGCGGATCCCACCAGCGACAGGTCCACCTGTCGCCCTCCAACCCCAACTACTGGACCCAGACCGTACGCTATGTGAGACGAGTGTGCCCGCCCGAGCAGCAGGAGGACGTGTGAGCGTGAGGACCGCCACCCAACTGTCCCTTCAGTTCCGGCTGGGCTCCGAACCGGCGAGCACTCCGGAGATGGTCCACGCGCACGGCGAGTCCGTGATGCGGGAGCTGCTCGAACTGGAGCGGCACAACCCCGACTTCACCGACTCGACCGTGAGCACCGACGCCCTGGCGCGTACCGTCACCGTGGAGATCCTGGTCCTCGACGAGGGCGACCCCCCGCGGGTGCTGCGCCGGGCCCTGGACCTCGTCCGCACGGCGATCCACGCTGCGGGCGGCGCCACCCCGAACTGGCCGGTCGACGACCAGCCGAGCCGGGTCAACATGGCCACCGCCCAGGACCTGGTCACGGCCACCTGAGGTCTCGGCCCCGAGTCCATGTGTGCGGAGGCCCCCACCGCGGGTCGCGGTGGGGGCCTCGTGTCGTCGGAGCCGCTCGGCCAGTCGTCCCACGGCACGCGGGGACTCGCGCGGCCACGACCGGACCTCTCGGTCACGGGTCACCGGGGAGCGCGGACCGCGCGACCACCGGAACCCGTCAGCGGCCGTCCTGGGAGGGCTCGCAGCGTTCCAGTGTGGGGCGCTTGGCGTCGACACCGTCGCCCGAGGAGCGGCCGGTGAGGCGGCGGTGGATCCACGGCACCAGGAACTCGCGGGCCCAGTGCAGGTCCTCCTGCCGGGCGGTGCGCCAGTCACGGGCCTCGGGCGGCGGCCAGGCCTGGTTCCAGTCGGAGTCCACCGGGACGTCCAGGACCTCGCACACCCGCAGGGCCAGCCTGCGGTGTCCCTCTGAGGACAGGTGGAGGCGGTCCCAGTTCCAGGCACGGGCGTCCGAGAGCACCTTCATGCTCCACACGTCGACGACGTCACAGCCGTACCTGTCGGCCACGGCGCGCATGTGCATGTTGTAGGTGGCGATCTTGCCGCGCAGATGGCGCATGACCGGCTGCCAGTTGGTGTCGAAGCCGGTGAAGATGACCACCCGGGCGCCGGTGGCGCGCAGGTCGGCCACCATCGACTCGAAGATCGCCACGACCTGGTCCGGGTCACTGCCCGGACGGATGATGTCGTTGCCACCAGCGCACAGGGTGACGAGGTCGGGCTTCATCTCGACCGCGCGCGGCACCTGCTCGTCGCGGATCTGCGCGATGAGGCGTCCACGGATGGCGAGGTTGGCGTAGCGAACCTCGGGCACGTGGTGGGCCAGGTGTTCGGCCACACGGTCGGCCCAGCCCCGGTAGCGGCCGTTGGGCACGCTGCCGCTGTCCGGGTAGGGGTCGCTCATGCCCTCGGTGAAGCTGTCCCCGAGGGCGACGTAGGACAGGATGTCCTTGCTTTTCAGGTCACCGGGAGATCCGGTCGGCACACCGCTCATGGTGTTCGATGATGCAACTCGACGCCACGGTTACGCGACAGTAGGTTGTGGATTTCGCCTGTTTTGGGGCGGAACTCACACCATGCGCGGTGTGCCCGGAACGGTGTCGGAGGCGCGGTCAGCGGTCCTTGGTGAGCGGGGTGAGCACGGGACGCTTGGCGGTCACCGTGTCGCCCGAGGACTTCCCTGTGAGGCGGCGGCCGATCCACGGACCGAGGGAGTCCTTCACCCAGTTCAGGTCGTCCCGGCGCGCCTCGGTCCAGCTGACCGGTTCCGTCTCGGGCCACGGCTCGTCCCAGCGCTCACCGGTGGGCACCCCCAGGACCTCGGCCACGCGCAGCGCCAGGCGCCGGTGGCCCTGCGGGGACATGTGCAGTCGGTCCTCGTCCCAGGCGCGGGAGTCGGTGAGTACGTCCATGGACCACTGGTCGACCAGGAAGCAGTCGTGCTTGTCGGCGATCGCGCGCACGTTGAGGTAGTAGCGCGCGAACGGCCCGATGGTGCCGCGCATGTACCCCGTGGAGACGTTCACCCCGGTGAACAGCACCACCTGGCTGCCCTGGGCGCGCAGGCGGGCCACCGTGTGGTCGAGGATCCTCGCCAGGCGCTCGGGGTCACCGGCGGGGCGCAGCAGGTCGTTGCCGCCCGCGCACAGGGTGACCAGGTCCGGGGCCATCTCCAGGACGGGCGGGACCTGGTCCGTGATGATCTGGCGGATGAGCTTGCCTCGCACGGCCAGGTTGGCGTACTCGATCTCGCCCACGTGGTCGGCCAGGTGCTCGGCGAGCCGGTCCGCCCAGCCCCGGAACACGCCGCTGCCGTCCGGATAGGGGTCACCCACGCCCTCGGTGAAGCTGTCACCGATGGACACGAGTGACATCCCCGGCCTGACCAGCGCCTCGTCGGTCCGTCCCACCATCACTTCTCCTCCTCGGACACCGGGTTGGGCACGGCGCCGCCGTACCGGCGGTCCCGGCTCGCGTAGATCTCACAGGCCCGCCACAGGTCGCGGCGGTCGAAGTCGGGCCAGAGCGTCTCCAGGAAGACGAACTCGGCGTAGGCGGACTGCCAGAGGAGGAAGTTGGACAGCCGCTGCTCACCGGAGGAGCGCACGAACAGGTCCACCGGGGGCACGTCCGGGGCGTACAGGTGCTGGGTGAGGGTGTCCTCGGTGATCTTCTCCGGGGAGATGCGCCCCGCGGCGGCCTGGCGGGCCAGCTCGCGGGCGGCGTCGACGATCTCGGCCTGACCGCCGTAGTTCACGCAGAACTGGAGGGTGAGCCGGGTGTTGTCCCGGGTCATCTCCTCGGCGTCCTTGAGTTCCTTGATGACGCTCTTCCAGAGCATGCCGGGGCGCCCGGCCCACTTGACGCGCACGCCGCGGGCGTGCAGCTCGTCGCGGCGGTTGCGGATGGTGTCGCGGTTGAAGCCGAGGAGGAAGCGCACCTCGTCGGGTGAGCGCTTCCAGTTCTCGGTGGAGAAGGCGTAGGCGGACAGGTTGGGGACGCCCATCTCCAGAGCGCCCTCGATCACGTCGAAGAGCGAGGACTCACCGGCCTTGTGCCCCTCCGTACGCGCCAGACCGCGTTCCTTCGCCCAACGGCCGTTGCCGTCCATGACCACGGCCACGTGGCGTGGCACGAGGTCGGCCGGGACCTGCGGGGGCCGGGCCCCGCTCGGGTGCGGGACGGGCGGCGTGTAGTCCGGCTCGCGCCGCCTACCGTTGTCGAAGCTGAACAGACTCAAGAACGCTCCACATGGCGCAGTGATCGGATTCCGTTTTCCAGGTGCCACTGTAGGTAGGCCGCGACCAGCCCGCTGCACTCGGAGCGCTGCTTGCCGTCGCTGGCGTCCGCGCTGTCCCAGTCGCCCCCGAGCAGGGCCGACATGAGCCGGAGCGTGTCGGGCGCGGGGTGCGTGGAACCGTGGGGACGGCACACCGAGCAGACCATACCTCCGGCGTGCACCGCGAACGCACGGTGCTCCCCCCTGCTCCCGCAGCGGGCGCACTCGGTGAGGGCGGGCGCGTACCCGGCCACCGCGAGGGAGCGCAGGAGGTAGGCGTCCAGCACCAGCCGGGAGTCGTGGCTCCCCTCCCCCAGGGTGCGCAGGGCACCGATGAGCAGGAGGAACTGGCGCAGGGCCGGGTCCTTCTCCACGGCGACGACCTTCTCGGCGGTCTCCAGCATGGCGGTGGCGGCGGTGTAGCGGGAGTAGTCGGTGACCACCGCGGCGCCGTAGGAGCGCACGGTCTCGGCCTGGGTGATGACGTCCAGGGTCCGGCCGGTGTGCAGCTGGAGGTCGACGTGGGTGCACGGTTCCAGCCGGGCGCCGAAGCGCGACCTGGTGCGGCGCACGCCCTTGCCGACGGCGCGGACCAGGCCGGTTCGCCGGGTCAGGAGGGTGACGATGCGGTCGGCCTCGCCCAGCTTCTGGTTGCGCAGGACGACGCCCTCGTCGCGGTAGAGACTCACCTCCCCATTGTCGCGGATGGTTCCGACCGCCCCGTGTCGGCCGACCCGTGTGGGGCGCCGCGCCCCATCCCCGGTTCGCCATGACGCGCACCACCCTGAGCTGGTTTATTACGGTTTGGATTCCCTTTTCTCGATATTTGCTCTACTCTCACGCGCTAGGGCCTGACGGTTTCGGTCCCGCCGCCCTCCCCCCGCGGCCAGGACGACCGTGACCGTAAACCCCACGCGGGTGCCCGATTCCCCATCCCGGTACGGAAGGCAGAGCGATATGGCGCGAGGTCGTCGAGGCAGGCGCAGGACAAGCGCTCGCGAACAGCGCTCAGACCGCGAGGCGCGACGCAGGAGGATCCCGGTCGTGGCCGCCGTGGTGGCGGTCCCGGTGGGGCTGACCCTCGCCGGGGCCCTGGTGCTCTCCGGGCTCGGTGACCAGCCGGACCCCGCGGACGGCACGACCGCCGCCGACGCGAGCGGCGAGATCGGGGGTTCGGTGAGCGACGACTCCAACGCTCCCGAGACGCACGCGGAGGACGACTTCTTCGCAGAGCCCACGGGCACCCCCGGCGACGCCGGGCCCCGGGGTGACGGAGGCCCGAGGTCCTCCACCGTCACCGCCTCGTCCTCCGCCGAGGAGGCCGAGGAGACCGGCTCCGACGAGGGCGGTCGCGAGGGCGGCGGCAGCGGTGGAGGCGGGGCCGGCAACGGCGGCAGTGGCGGCGGAGGGGGCGGCGGCAACCAGACGACCGGTGGCCCCCGGACCACGGCCGTGGTGACCCTGGTCAACGACGAGCGTGCGGCCAACGGCTGCGGACCGCTGCGTGTGGACGACAGGCTGGCCGCGGCCGCCCAGGAGCACAGCGAGGACATGGCCGCGCGCGACTACATGTCCCACGAGAACCCCGACGGTGAGGGCCCGGGCGACCGGGCGCAGCGGCACGGCTACGACGCCTGGGGAGCGGAGAACGTCGCCAAGGGCCAGACCAGCGCCGAGCAGGTCATGGACGCCTGGATGAACAGCCCGGGCCACCGGGCCAACATCCTCAACTGCGGCCTGGAGGTGATCGGGGTCGGCGAGTCCGGCAACGCGTGGACCCAGAAGTTCGGCTGGGAGTAGTCCCGCCGTCCCTCAGGTGACACGAGGGCGGGCCGCGTCCCCGATGGGGCGCGGCCCGTTCGCGTTGTTTCGGACGTGTCGTGGACTGGTGTCCGGTTGTCCCGTCCAGGGGCCGTCGGGCTAGCGGTCGGGGTTCGGTTCCGTGGGGCGCAGGCTCACGGATGGCGTGTGTATTCCCTCCGGCGGCACGGAACGGGGCCCGCGACGAGTGTCGCGGGCCCCGTTCCCCCAGTGCCGGGGGAAGTGTCGGGCGCCCTGTGCCGGGGGCGCCTGACGGTGGTGGATCAGGCGCGGCCGATGGCGCTGCACATGGCCTTCAGCGAGGCCGTCGTGATGCTGCTGTGGATACCGACGCCCCACACGGCCCTGCCGTCGATCTCGGCCTCCACATAGGCGGCGGCGCGGGCGTTGCCGTCCTCACCCATGGAGTGCTCGACGTAGTCGATGACCCGGACCTTGACGTCGACGTCGGCCAGCGCGTCACCGAACGCGGAGATGGGACCGTTGCCGGTGCCCTTCAGCTCGCGGATCTCACCGTTGACCCGGGCGTCGGCGTGGATCGAGTAGGTGCCGTCCTCGGCGGTGCTGGAGCGGTGCGCCAGGACCGCCACCGGGCCGGTCTCGGCCAGGTAGGTCTGCGAGAAGATGTCCCAGATCCGGTCGGCCGGGAACTCGCCGCCCTCGGCGTCCATGAACTGCTGGATGACCTGGGAGAACTCGATCTGCAGGCGGCGCGGCAGGTCCAGCGAGTGGTCGCGCTGCATGATGTAGGAGACGCCGCCCTTGCCGGACTGGCTGTTCACCCGGATGACCGCCTCGTAGTTGCGGCCCACGTCCTTGGGGTCGATGGGCAGGTACGGGACGTCCCACGGGTAGTCCTCGACCGACGTCCCGGCCTCCTCGGCGCGGGCGTTCAGGTCGGTGAAGCCCTTCTTGATGGCGTCCTGGTGGGAGCCGGAGAAGGCCGTGTACACCAGGTCACCGCCGTAGGGGTGGCGGGGCGCGACCGGCAGCTGGGTGCAGTGCTCGACCGTGCGGCGGACCTCGTCGATGTCGGAGAAGTCGATCTTCGGGTCGACGCCCTGGCTGAACAGGTTCATGCCCAGGGTCACCAGGCAGACGTTGCCGGTGCGCTCGCCGTGGCCGAACAGGCAGCCCTCGACGCGGTCGGCTCCGGCCATGACGGCCAGCTCGGCGGAGGCCACACCGGTGCCGCGGTCGTTGTGCGGGTGCACGGACAGGACCACGTGCTCGCGCCGGGTCAGGTTGCGGCTCATCCACTCGATCTGGTCGGCGTAGACGTTGGGGGTGGAGCGCTCGACCGTGGCGGGCAGGTTCAGGATGATCTCGCGGCCGGGGCCGGGCCGCCAGACGTCCATGACGGCCTCGCAGACCTCCAGGGCGAAGTCCAGCTCGGTGTCGATGAAGATCTCGGGCGAGTACTGGTAGCCGAAGTACTCGGTGTCGCCCAGGTACTTCTCGGCGAAGCGGACCACGTGGCGGGTGCCCTCGACCGCGATCTCCTTGCAGGCCTCGCGGTCGACACGGAAGACCACACGGCGGAAGGTGGGGGCGGTGGCGTTGTACAGGTGCACGGTGGAGCGCTTGGCGCCGACCAGGCTCTGCACGGTGCGCTCGATCAGGTCCTCGCGGGCCTGGGTCAGCACGGAGATCTGTACGTCGTCGGGGATCAGGTCGTCCTCGATCAGCGACCGGACGAAGTCGAAGTCGGTCTGGCTGGCGGAGGGGAAGCCGACCTCGATCTCCTTGTAGCCCATCTTGACCAGCAGCTGGAAGATCTCGTGCTTGCGGGTGGCGTCCATGGGCTCGATCAGCGCCTGGTTGCCGTCGCGCAGGTCGGTGGACAGCCAGCGCGGCGCCTCGGTGATGCTCTTGGCGGGCCAGGTGCGGTCGGGCAGGTCCACCGTCTGGAACGGCTGGTAGCGGTGGAACGGCATGGGGCTGGTCTTCTGCTGCGGCACCATAACGGTGTGGCTCCTCGGGAAAATGTGGCGCGTGATGTCGTGGTCGACAAGGCAAGCCGAAGTCCCGCGGCGAGGGGCCGACCTTCTAACGATCCCCGCCGCGGCCACTAAGAAGGAGGAGCTCGCGCAGCATAACGATCGTCACGCTAGCAGACGGTCAACGGATTCTGGTACCCAGCGTCCACATGATGGGACGCACCCTGCCTGAACTGGGACACGCCGACCGGTTTTTCAGCATTTCCACCGATCCTCGAAATCAGGTACCTCGACTTCAAGATACAGACGCGAGCAGCTACCCTGGAGGGGAACCCTTCAGTGCTAGGGGGGTCACACGGAGTCCGTCGGCGGGACCCAGGGTGCGGCCAACACCCGAGGCCCCGGCAGGCAGGTAAGCCCAGCCACCGCAGGGCCGGTACCGCCGACGGACATCCTCACAGCGTCGGCGTCAGTGGTCGTCGAGGTCGAACTCGACCCACATGAGATACGCCCACTCCTCCTCGGTGCCGATCCGTCTGCTTCCCCAACGGCTGGCGAAGTGCGCGATGAGCGTGAGCCCGGTTCCCTCGGCCTGCTCCACACTTCCCCACACCGGGGGGACCCGTGCCACGTCGACGGACTCCCTCTCCCCCACGGAAAGGCGTAAGACACGCTGGGACGGGCCTCTGTCGCGCAGGGACAGACTTCGGAACACGACGACCCCCCGACCGGCCCAGGAGGCCCGGGTCAGGGCCCCGGTGAACATCTCGCACAGGCAGAGTCGCAGGGCGTCCTCGGTCTCCTCCCCCACACCGGGAAGGCGGGACAGGTCCTGCACCAGGTCGTCACGGGCCACGCCGATACGGCGGGGGTCACCCGGATACCAACGGGACTTCCAGCGCCGCTCGGTGCAGGGTTCGTTCGGGTGGACGCGGGTTCGGTTCATGGCTTCACTCCTCAGGATGATGGGGAAACACTCAGGACCGACGACTCGTCATCGATCCACACGCTCTGCCAGTCGGGCGTCACCGTCAGACCGAACCGGTCCGGGGCCGGGCGACCGGCCTCCCGCCAGAGGCCGTGAGCCCGTTCGAGTTCGTCGGCCAGGAACCTGGGTCCCTTCTGTCGGACCTCGGACCTTCCGATCCTTGGTTCGGCCGGCGTGCGCAGGAGTGCCCAGGAACCCGTGGCCGGGTCCACGAGGCAGAGGGAGACGGAGTGGCCGGCTCCGTGGCGCACGGCCCAGCCCACCCCGGGGAGGAGGAGCCCCGCCGCGAACACGGCGGAGTCGTCGAGGAGATCGCCGCGGCCCAGTTCCGATCCGCGGACGGCGCGGTCCGCCTCGGGACGCAGACTCCGTGAGAGACGACGCCAGAGTGCGAGCCCACTCTGCTGGCCACCGCTCCCCCGCAACGGCGAGAACCGGCCCCGTGCCAGGCCGTCCCCACCCACGCGGAGGTCGGCCAGTGCCAGCTGACGGGACGCGTCCCCCCAGGGCACGAGAACCCGTCCGCCGGGCTGGCACCGGCGTATCCAGCCGTAGGGAACCCGGTCGACCGGAGCGAAGCTCAGCACCCGGTCGCAGGGGCCCTGCTCCGGCCACCCCTCCGTCTTGTCGACGCTGACCACCCGCGGTTCGAGGCCGGCGGAGGCCAGACGGACACGGACGTGTTCGGATCGCGCGAAACCGGATTCCACTGTGGTGACGCTGTCGTCGCCCAGCCGCATCGTGAGGAGTCCGGCGCAGTAGCCGCTTCCGGAGCCGATCTCCAGGACCTGCATCCCCGGCGTGGCCCGGGAGGCGTCCAGGACCTCGGCCGCCAGCGAGGGGGAGCACACCGAGACACGGACCCGCCGCGTCAGTTCCTCCCCCGGCCCCGGCGGTTCCAGGATCTGGGAGTCGGCGTAGGCCCCACGAAGCCAGCCGTCCTCGTCCTCGTACCGGTCGAGCCGTACTCCCTCGGAGTCCTCGAACCGTTCGGGAACGAAGAGGTGACGTGGCACCGACTCGAACGAGGACCGCCACTCGATCGGTAACCGGCCCCGCGTCAGGAGCCGCCCGACGAGGTCCTTCCGGTGGGAGGTCACGGACGCCTCCCGTTCACCAGCCCTGACACGTGGAGGGCCGTTTCTCGCGAGGGGCTGTTGCGCTGACGCGTTCGACGCCGTGTCTCGGTTTTCAAGGTGGACGGACTCCATCCGCCGCGATCCGGACCCAATCAGGGTCTTGAGTCCATTACACGGCCGTTCGTTCTGGGTAAGGATGAACAGGGACATGGGAACCCGATCACCCTTCCTCGCGGAATCCCGAACGGATATACACCGGTGGTATGAATGCCAAAACACCTGGCCCACGCGCCACTGAGGCCACCACTTCCTTTCTGGAGCCGCCTGGACGTCCGCCGCTCCCTCACGGAACGGGACGCGGGGAGGCTCTTCGGCCTTCTTCGGCAACACACCGGTGCGAGCCAACAGGTCATCGGGTCCGCCGTGGACATGGCGCAGCCCCACGTGAGCGCGATCATGTCCGGGCGCAGATCCGTCACCGCGCTCAACACGTGGCTGCGTGTGGCGGACGGCCTGGAGATGCCCACCCAGGCCAGACGCGCCCTCGGACTCGCCGATGGCCCGGAAAAGCATGATCATGTGGATCCTGGGACAGAACTGTCTCTACAGCATGGCGAATTTTCTCCCTCCACCACAACGGCGGGGGACATCGCCGAGATCACGTTGAGGGACCTCATGAAACGCAGAGACGCTTTCGCGGTCGGCGGAGGATTGATCGCTGGCGCCGCCCTGACGGAGCTGGTCGAACACTGGTTGGCGCCGCGCGCCGCAGGGCTGGTGAACGGAAGGAATTCGATCGGGGAACTGGAACTCGAAAGGATCGAGGCGGCCACGGTCTGTCTGAGGCACTGGAGCGAGCGGTGGCGGATGGGGACTCGGAGAAAGGCGGTGATCGGCCAGCTCTCGGAGGTCTCCGAACTCGTGGAGAACCCGCAGGGGGCCAAGGTCCAGTCGAGGCTCTTCGCCGTCATGGCCGAGCTCGCCAAGATCGTGGCGTCGATGTCCTTCGACTCGGGGGACCACGCCACCGCGCAGCGCTACTACGGAATCTCGCTCAGGGCCCTGCAACAGGCCGGGCCCGAGCACCGGGCCTACGGCATCGGCGTCCTGGCCGACATGGCACGCCAGATGCTCGACCTGCACCGCCCCGAGGACGCGCTCGACATCATCCGGCTGGCCCTGGACAAGTCCGACTCCCTCGGACTGCCGCCCGTCGCCCGGTCCCTGTTACGCACGCGGGAGGCGTGGTCGTACGCGCACATGGGCCGGGCCGAGGCCTTCCGCCGCTCCGTCCACCAGGCCGAGGACCTGTTCGA
This sequence comes from Nocardiopsis sp. SBT366, assembly GCF_001083815.1. Classification (NCBI taxonomy): domain Bacteria; kingdom Bacillati; phylum Actinomycetota; class Actinomycetes; order Streptosporangiales; family Nocardiopsidaceae; genus Nocardiopsis; species Nocardiopsis sp. SBT366. Next base: position 64,957 of record NZ_LAVM01000026.1, read on the forward strand.
ACAGGGAGGGGACCACCTGCCCTTGTGGGCGAGGAGCTTCGACCACGCCGAACTCTCGGGGGTGGTCGGCGCCCGTTACCGGGACCTGGGCCGTCGTCAACGCGAACCCGCGGAGAGGCGACGCTACGCGGAGCTGTCGGCGGAGTACATCCTGCGGGCCCTGGAGACACGACCCGAGGGCCAGGAGAAGGGGCGCGCGTTCGACCACGTGGGGCTGGGCCGGACCTATCTCGTTCTCGGCGATCCCACCGCCTCCGCGGCGTCCGTTCGCAGCGTGCTGCGATCCCGCTCCGCCATCGGGTCGGGACGCGTGCGCAGGAGGCTCGAGGACTGGCACACCGAAGCCGCCGCCATGCACCGGGACCCGGACGTGGCGCAGCTCCGCGAGGAGCTCTCCTTTACCCTGCTTCCACTGCCCCGTACGTGAAAGGGATGCTGTGACACGGATAGGTATCACCGGACATTCGAACCTGACAGGGAACAGCGCCCAGGTGGTCAGGGGGGCTCTGGCCGACGCGCTCGCCCCGTACAGGGACGCGGACCTGGTCGGGATCTCCTGCCTGGCACGCGGCGCGGACCAGCTCTTCGCCTCGGCCGTCCTGGAGGTGGGAGGTCGCGTCGAGGTCGTTCTGCCGTCGGCCGACTACCGTGAGAACAAGGTCAAGCCGCACGAGCGGGACTCCTTCGACGAGCTGCTCATCCGCGCCGACTCGGTCCGCTACATGCCGCACCGCAGTGCGGGCCGGGCGGCGTACGAAGCCGCGAACCAGACCCTGATCTCCCAGGCGGACCGGCTCTTCGCCGTGTGGGACGGCCAACCAGCCGACGGCCACGGCGGAACCGGGGACGCTGTGGAGACCGCCCGTCTGCGGGGTCTTCCGGTCGAGGTCATCTGGCCGGACGGCGTGCGACGCGGCTGAGGACCACGTGCAGGGCTCACCCCTCATCCCTCCCCTACGGACTTACCGAGGAGTCTCCGACGCGGACACCGAGAACTCTGTTCCGCCTGACCACGCCTTTGACGGGCGTGGCGGCGATCGAGCCGTGGGAGTTCCCACGGCCTCACCCACAACCTAGCCCCCGACCTCCGCCCGTGTCCGCGTTTTCCCGAAACTCTCCGGGCAGGCCCGAACTGTTCGCACGGGTCGCGAAGCCCCGGGGCCCCCCCCCCCCACCGCCCCC
>NZ_LAVM01000027.1:0-63676 GCF_001083815.1 Nocardiopsis sp. SBT366
TGACCAGTCGGGTGCGGTGAGCCCGTCCAGCAGCGCCAGGTCCATGGCGTCGAGCACGGAGTCCTCGTAGGTGCTGGACCACCCGTCGTAGCCGGTGGCCACGTCGACCGTCCGGTAGTGGCGGGGGGGGGAGGGGGGGGAGGGGGGGAGGGGGGGGAGGGGGGGGCGGGGGGGGGGGGGAGACCGGGCCAGCGCTACCTGCGGGTCGGCGGCGGGGCCGGTGAGGTGAATGTACCCGCCCCGGGGAGACCCGTCCATTTCCGTGGCCCACCCGGGGTGGGCCACGGACGCTCCGTGCGGGAGGGACTACTTGGCGGCGGTGGCGGCGGTGGCTCCGTGGCCCGCCTCCCACTCCTCGCGCGTCGGCGGGATGGGACGGGGCTCCTTGCGGCCCAGGCCGACCTTCTTCATCACACCGGCGACGGCGGCCAGGGCGATGCTGGCGACCAGGGCGATGACGGTCCAGGTGATGAGGGCGCCGCCGAAGATGATGGCGACGGCGGCCACGGTCCAGGCGACGATCCAGGAGACGGTGAGGAACCAGGCGGACACGGTGTTGCCGTGGTCGTCGTGCTCTTCGTGGTGGGCGTCGGCCATCAGGGGCTCTCCTTGGGTTGGGCTGGCCGCTCGGCCAGCGGTGCGGGTTCGGTGTCGTCACCGGGTTCGGCGGGGACCGCCGGTTCGGTTCCGGCGGGCGTGCCGACCTCCGGGGCGCCAAGAGTGGGGTCGTCGCCGGCGTCCAGCGATTTCCACAGGTCGGCTGGTGTCTCCGCCTGGCGCGGACGCGGTGCGGCGTCCCGATCGTACCGGTTTCCCATGCCCGGCCAGGCAGGGGCCCGCACCAGCGAGACGAGGCCGGACAGGAGCAGCAGGACCGCCCCCGCGGCGCCCATCACGGGCCCGAGGGCGTGGAGTTCCGGTGCTCCGGCGGTCTGCGCGGCGCCCGCGGTGTCCGTGGCCAGCCGGGTGACGGCGTCGGTCAGCGTGCCCGGGCGGGTGGCCGACCAGAGTGAGGTGAGCGCGAACACACCGCAGGCCGTGATGAGCAGGGCGACGACCCGGCGGGCCCATGAGCGGGCCGCGTACAGGCCCACGATCCCGGCGAGTCCGGCCCAGCCCAGCCCGCGCAGGGCTCCGGTGAGATCGCCTCCGGTGAGCTCCACCGGGACGGCGGCGACGGGCCCGGGCGAGGCGAGTTCACCGGTCACCCACACGCGTCCGGAGGCGGCCAGCATGAGCGCCGCCCCGGCGGCCGTGGCGAGCGTGGTCGCGCCGTACTCGCGGCGGACCCGGGGCGCGGAGCCGGTCACAGCAGCCGCCCGGCGTCGAAGCACGTGCGGTCTCCGGTGTGGCAGGCGGCGCCGGTCTGGTCGACGCGCACCAGGAGGGTGTCACCGTCGCAGTCGAGTGCGACGGACACCACGCGCTGGGTGTTCCCGGAGGTGGCGCCCTTGACCCAGTACTCGCCTCTGCTGCGCGACCAGTACGTGGCGTCGCGGCTGGTGAGGGTGCGGTGCAGGGCCTCGTCGTCCATCCAGGCCAGCATGAGGACCTCCCCGGTGTCGTGCTGCTGCACGACGGCGGGGACCAGGCCGTCCGCGGTGTGCTTCAGACGTGCGGCGATGTCCGGGTCGAGGTTGGTGGCGCTCATGCCCTCCAGGTTATGGCCGCCGTCGGCGCGTTGCCCACCGGGTGCTGGTTGACGCCGGTCACTCCCCCGCGCTCGGCGGGGGGATTAGAGTTCGTGCGTCCGTGACGTCGCCGTTCCGACGGTTCTGCCAGCTTGGGAGCTCCCTTGACCGCCGAGCACCTGTCCGCCGACCTGGCGGGGAAACCCGCCGCGTTGACCGAGCTCGCCCAGCGCTTCCCGCGCTGGGACCCCTACGCCGCGCTGCCCGCGCTGTTGGAGGACGAGCCCGCGTCCGTGCGGTTCCTGGCCCTGGGACCGGCGCGGCGCGCGTGCGAGGTGGCCGCGTCACGGTTGCGGCGCGGGGGTGTGGCGGCCCACGCCGACTTCTCCTCCTCCGCCGAGGAGCCCCCCACCGGTCCGGAGACGCTCGTGGTGGCGGTGAGCCTGGGCGACGGCCAGCGGGAACTGCACTCGGTGCTGGACCGGTACGTGGGGCGGTCACCGGTGATCGTCCTGGCGCCGGACGAGAACGCCGTGGTGGGGCGCTACGCCGACCTGCTCGTGCCGTTGCGCGCAGGTGAGGAACTGTCCGGACTGGGATGCCGCGCCTACCAGCACGCCCTGGCGCTGCTCCTGCTGCTGGGGCAACGGTTGGGTGCGCCCGCCACGGGAGGCAGCACGAACTTCCCGGGGTTGCTCCGGCGGGTCGCCAACGCGTCCCGGGTGCTGTTGGAGGGCGCCCCGGAGTGGGTGCCCGAGGCCGCCCGGTTGCTGGACTCCCCCGACGGAGTGCGGCTGGTGGCCCCGGCCGAGCGGCTGGCCTCCGCCGAGCAGGGCGTGCGTGTGCTGCGCAGGGGGCCGATCCGGGTGGCGCACACCGCCGAGACCGGTGAGTGGTCGCACTCGGACCGGTACCTGGCTGCGGTGACTGACTACCGGGCCCTGCTGTTCGCGGGGTCCGCCTACGACCAGCGTTTCGCCGAGCACCTGGGGCAGCTGCGCGGTTCGTTCGTCGCGGTGGGACCCACCCCCGGACACGAACGCGTTCCGGGGGTGGGTCTGAGCGTGCGCTATCCGGGAGACGGCGACCCGGACGTGAGCCTGCTGACCGAACCGCTGGTCGCGGAGCTGTTGGCCGCGCACTGGTGGAGCTGAGGCAGCCTCTCCTGGACCCCGCTTCGCTCTGACCCGGGTCCGGGCGCGGGAACCTCAGGCGGAGGAGCGGATCCAGGAGGCGTAGAGGTCCGCGTACACGCCGGGGCGGTCCACCAGTTCGTCGTGGGAGCCGCTCTGGACGATGCGGCCGTCGTCGAACACCAGGACCCGGTCGGCGGCCTCGGCCGTGGACAGGCGGTGCGCGATCGCGACCGACGTGCGTCCCCGGGTCAGGCGGTCCAGGGCCCGCTGGATGCGGACCTCGGTGTGCGGGTCGACCGCCGAGGTGGCCTCGTCCAGGACGAGCAGGTCCGGGTCGGCGACGTAGGCCCGCACGAGGGCGACCAGCTGACGCTCCCCCGCTGACAGGGACTCGCCGCGCTGGCCCACCGGGGTGTCCAGACCGTGGGCGAGGCTGCCCAGCCAGTCGGAGAGGCCGAGCTCGTTGACGGCCGTCTCCACCTCGGCGTCGGTGCTCTCGGGGCGGGCGAAGCGGATGTTGTCACCCAGGGAGCTGTCGAACAGGAACCCCTCCTGGGGAACCATGACGACGCGGCTGCGCAAGGAGGAGAAGGAGACCTCGCGCAGGTCGACCTCGTCCAGGCTGACGGTGCCGGAAACGGGGTCCATGAGGCGGGTGAGGAGCTTGACGAAGGTGGTCTTGCCCGACCCCGTCTCTCCCACGACCGCGACCCTGGTGCCGGGCGTGATCTCCACGTCCACGTCGTCCAGGACCACGGGGCCCTCGGGGTAGGAGTAGGTGACCCTGTCGAACCCGACCCGCACCGGTCCGCGCGGCAGCACGCGCCCGGCCTCGCCGGGGTCGGCGATGTCGGGGACGGTGTCCAGCACCCCGAGCACGCGCCGCCAGCCCGCGATGGCGTTCTGGGCCTCGTTGAAGATCTCCGTGGCCATCATCATCGGCTGGATGAACAGCGTCATGAGGAACAGGAAGGCGATGAGCTGACCGGCGGTGAGGTCGCCCCCGACTCCCAGCCACACGCCGACCAGGACGACGGCGACGTTGCCGAGCGCGGCGACGATCTCGGCGAAGGGCGAGACGGCCATGGACAGGCGCTGCGCCCTGACCTGGGCGCGGCGGGTGGCCAGCACCGTGGTGTCGATGCGTCCGGCGGTGCGCTCCTCGGTGCCGTGGGCCCGGATGACGGCGGCTCCCATCACGGTCTCGCCGATGGCCCCGAGCATGTCGCCGGTGCGCTCGCGGACCGTGAGGTAGGCCCTGGACAGGAGCTTCTGGAGCCAGCGCACGCCGAAGAGCAGCGGCAGGAAGCAGATCCACACCACGAGGGTGAGCTGCCAGGAGTAGACCGCCATGAGCGTGGTGGCGACCAGGAGCTGACCGGTGCTGACCAGCAGGAGCAGCCCGCCCCACTGCATGAAGGTGCTGATCTGGTCGACGTCACCGGTGACCCGGGAGACCAGGGCGCCCTTGCGCTCGCTGTTCTGGGTCAGCACGGACAGGTCGTGGACGTGCCGGAAGGCCTTGCGGCGCAGGGTGGCCAGCCCGGACTCGGTGGCCCGGTACAGGCGCAGGTTCATCAGGTACGAGCAGAACATGGTGACCACAAGCAGTCCGGCGCAGACCGCGACCATGCGGGCCACGAAGCCGAGGTCGGGGCCTCCCTGCCCGGTGAGCCCATTGTCGATGATCTGCTGGACCGCGACGGGCACGATGACCTTGCCCGCGGTCGCGACCAGCGCGAACAGCAGGGTCAGCCACAGGCCCCGGGCGAACTCCGGGGACAGTTGGAGACCGCGCCGGATGGTGCCGAGGGCGGTGTCCTGGTTCTGGTGCAGGGACAGGACGGGGTCGCGTTCGGGGCGCCCCGCCCCGGCCGCCTGTTCCGACCTGTCGTCGGTACGGGCCTGGGTCGGTGCGCTCATCGGCTGGTCTCCTCGGCGGCGTCGGTGGGGTGTCCACCGGCGGGGCGGTGGGGTTCCGTGGGTCCGGGCTCCTCCGGGATCGGGGCGCGCTCGGCCTCGTTCTCGGCCGAGGCTCGTTCGTAGGCGGTGACGAGCCTGTTGTAGCCGCTGGAGGTGGACAGGAGCTCGGTGTGGGAGCCGCGTGCCAGGACGCGCCCGCCCTCCATGTAGAGGACCTCGTCCGCGAGCTCGATGGTGGCTCTGCGGTAGGCCACGACGACCACGGTGGCGGCGTCGTCGCGTTCGCGCAGTCCGGCCAGGATCTGGGCCTCGATCTGCGGGTCCACGGCCGAGGTGGCGTCGTCCATGATCAGGAGCCGGGGGCGGCGGACGATGGCACGGGCCAGGGCCAGGCGCTGGCGCTGGCCACCGGACAGGGTGGTGCCCTTCTCTCCGAGGCGCGCGTCGAGTCCGCCGTCGAGTTCGGCGATGAAGCCGTCCGCGCGGGCCAGTCGGAGCGCGGCCCAGATCTGTGCGTCGTCGACCCCGGCCGCGCCCAGGGAGATGTTGTCGCGGACGGAGTCCTCGAACACGAAGGTGCCCTGGGGCACGAGGGCGGCGTGACCCGGGATCTGGTCCCTGGCGAGGTCGCGCAGGTCGACGCCGTCGTAGCTGACGGCACCGGAGTCGGGGTCGACCAGCCGCATGAGGACGGTGGTGAGCGTGGACTTGCCGGAACCGGTGGGACCGACGAGGGCGACGGTGCGTCCGGGGGCGATGTCGAGGTCGACACCGTTGAGGACGGTGGTGCGGGCCCCCGTGACGGTGTCGTCCAGGAGGTCGCGGACGCCTCCCTCGGCGTCGTAGGCGTCGGCGTAGGAGAAGGTGACGTCACGGGCGCTGAGCGCGAGACCGCGTTCGGAGGGCTCCAGGGTCCGGTCGCCGTGTTGCATCGTGCCGCCGGAGTTGAGGACGGACTGGACGCGGTCCCAGCCGACCACGCTGCGGGGCAGGTCGCCGAGGATCCACCCGAAGGAGCGGATCGGCAGAGCCAGGAGCGTGAAGAGGAACGCGATCTGGACAAGTTCGCCGGGTTCGATGGCGCCGGTGGACAGGCGCCACATGCCCAGGAGGAGCACGGCGAGCACACCGAAGTTGGGCAGGGCCTCGGTGAAGGGGTCGAAGATGGAGCGCATGCGGCCGACCTGGATGAGGGCGTCGCGCAGGCGGTGGGCGGACTGGGTGAAGCGTTCGGTCTCGGTGTCCTCGCGGCCGAGGGTCTTGACGACGAGGGCGCCGTCGAACGACTCGTGGGCGACGCCGCTGACCTCGGCTCGCAGGGCCTGGGCCCGGGAGGCCATCGGTGAGACCCGGCGCTGGAAGACGACGTTGGCCGCGGCCAGGATCGGGAAGACCACGAACGCGACCAGAGCCAGGACCGGGTCGGTCACGACCATCGCGATGGAGGCGATGACCAGCATGAACACGCTTCCGACGGCCATGGGGAGCGGGGCGAGGGGCTGCCAGGCGGCCTCGACGTCGGCGTTGGCGTTGGACAGGAGCTGGCCGGTGGGGTGGCGGTGGTGCCAGGAGAGCGGGAGTTCCAGGTACTTGCGGGCGACGGCGCGGCGGTAGCGGGCCTGCATGCGGAACTGCATGAGCCCGGCGAGCAGGCGGCGCAGGGCCAGGCCCACGGCCTTACCGAGGCCGACCGCCATGAGCAGGGCCGCGGCGGCGACGAGCGCGGCCGCGGTCGTCTCCCCCGCGGAGAAGGCCGGGAGGATGGTGTTGTCGGTGAGGTACCCGAGCACCGAGGCGGAGCCGACGGTCACGCCCGCGTGCAGCATGGCTCCGGCGACGGCGGCGAGGAAGATCCACGGTTCGGTGCGGGCGGCGACCCCCAGGACACGCATCCCCCGGGCGAAGACGCCCTTGTGGGGGTCGGTGACCTGGTCGGGGGTGCTGGTGTCGGCCCCCTCCGCGGTGGGTTCGCCCGGCGGGTCCCCCTCCCGCTTCGCCTGGTCCGCCGTCGTGGTGCCCTGCGCCATACGCCCCCCGTTTCCGCTTCTTGACCGGCTCGCTCCGGCCGCCCGGTCCGCGCTCCGTCCGTTCCCGGGCATGCCGAGGGGCACGGGTCGCGTGTTTGGGCCAACCTATCCAGCGGCTCCGACAGCTGCCACCGGATTGTTTCAGCGCGGGACACATCAGTGCTATTCCGTACAACGGGAACTTCCCGGAGGGGGCGGGGCGCGCACGCGTCGGGCCCGGTACGCCGCAGTTGGCGTACCGGGCCCGACTTCTCTCACATCAGGGTGGTGCTGGTGTGACTAGCGCACCGTCTGCATCTCCCGGGTCTGGTCGCCCTCGACGGGAGCGTCCTCGACCGGGGCCTGCTCCACGGGAGCCTGCTCAGCCGGGCCCTGCTCGGCCGGAGCCTCCTGAGCGGGAGCCTCCTGGGCGGGGGCCTCCTGGGCGGGGGCCTCCTGGTCCGCCTCCGCGCTCACGGCGCGGCAGCTGTCGACGCCGGTGATGACGGCCCTGTAGGTCAGCCTGCCGAAGGCGCCGTCGACACCGATGCACAGGTCCCGCTGGGCGTTGCGGACGGCCCGCTCCGTGGCGGAGTTGTAGGTACCGTTGACGTTCAGGCCGGCGTTGTACTTCGCGTTGAGCAGGACCTGCACGCCGCGGACACCGAAGCCGCGGTCGTCCCGGTGGAAGGAGTCGGCGCTGGTCGGGAACAGCTCGTTCCTGATCTTGATCCAGCTCTCCGACTCGAGGACGCCGTTGACGGCGATGCCCTCACGGCGCTCGAAGTCGCGGAGCACGCGGTCGAACTCCCGGGTGAAGGTCTCGCTCGGGTTGTCGGTGATGTACCCGAGGTGGTTCAGGAAGTACTGCGCGGCGAGGATGTCGGCGCTCGGGCCGGGGTTCCGGAGCGAGTAGTTCGGCCAGATCTGCGCGGCCTCGATCAGCTGGATGACCTCGTTCGGGGTGCGCTCGTAGTCGTCGGCCGCGGCGGTCGGTGCCATGAGCGCCATGCCGCCGAGGGCGATGGCTCCGGCGGTGGCGAGGGAGGCGATCCGGCGCACGACGCCGGTCAAGACAATCTTGGACATGATGTGCGGTTATCTTCCTGTCGTGGCTGGTAAGACGCGCTCATGCTCACACGGATCACGGCTTGGTCAACGACATGACACGCTTTGATTACTGACAGCGATCATTGACATGGTTGCGCAGGTCACAGGCCCCGGGCGAGTCCGCCCGGGGCCTGTTGCGTTTCTCCACGGCGTGTCGTCGCCGTTCCGGCTACCGAACCGGGTATCCGGCCTCGCGCAGGTTCCGCTTGACGTCGGCGATGGTGAACTCACCGAAGTGGAAGACGGTCGCGGCCAGGACCGCGTCCGCACCCGCCGCCACCGCAGGGACGAAGTGCTCCACCGCGCCCGCGCCGCCCGAGGCGATCAGCGGGACGTCCACCCGCGCGCGCACCGCGCGGATCAGCTCCAGGTCGAATCCCTCCCTGGTGCCGTCGGCGTCCATGGAGTTGAGCAGGATCTCACCGGCGCCCAGTTCGGCGGCGCGCTGGCACCACTCCAGTGCGTCGAGGCCCGCGCTCTCGCGTCCGCCGTGCGTGGTGACCTCGAACCCGCTCGGGGTGGGGCGGCCGCCCTCACGCACCCGGCGCACGTCGGCGGAGAGCACCAGGACCTGGCGGCCGTAGCGTTCGGCGATCTCCCCGATCAGCTCGGGACGGGCGATCGCGGCGGTGTTCACTCCGACCTTGTCGGCACCGGCACGCAGCAGCCGGTCCACGTCCTCGGTGGAGCGGACCCCTCCGCCCACGGTGAGCGGGATGAACACCTGGTCGGCGGTGCGGCGGACCACGTCGAAGGTGGTCTCGCGGTTGCCGCTGGAGGCGGTGACGTCCAGGAAGGTCAGTTCGTCGGCGCCCCCGGCGTCGTAGGTGCCCGCGAGTTCCACGGGGTCACCGGCGTCGCGCAGGTTCTCGAAGTTGACGCCCTTGACCACGCGCCCGGCGTCGACGTCCAGGCACGGGATGACGCGGATGGCCAGGCTCACCGATCCGCACCCCGCACCGTGGTCAGGGCGTCCTCCAGGGTGAAGGCGCCCTCGTACAGGGCGGTTCCCATGATGGCGCCCTCGACGCCCAGCGGGACCAGGGAGGAGATGGCCTCCAGGTCGGCGAGGCTGGACACGCCGCCGCTGGCGACCACCGGCTTGTCTGTGCGCTCGCACACGGTGCGCAGCAGGTCCAGGTTGGGGCCCTTGAGGGTGCCGTCCTTGTTGACGTCGGTGACCACGTAGCGGGCGCAGCCCTCGGACTCCAGGCGGTCGAGGGTCTCCAGGAGGTCGCCGCCGTCGCGGGTCCAGCCCCGGGCGGCCAGGGTGGTGCCGCGCACGTCCAGGCCGATCGCGATCCGGTCGCCGTGCTCGGCGATGATCCGGGCGCACCACTCGGGGTTCTCCAGCGCGGCGGTGCCGATGTTCACCCGGGTACAGCCGGTGGCCAGGGCGGCGGTCAGGGTCTCGTCGTCACGGATGCCCCCGGACATCTCGACCTTCACGTCGAGGCGGTCGACGATGTCGCGCAGCAGGTCACGGTTGTGGCCCCGGCCGAAGGCCGCGTCCAGGTCCACCAGGTGGATCCACTCGGCCCCGGCGTCACGCCAGGCGCGGGCGGCCTCGTAGGGGTCGCCGTACTGGCCTCCGGAGCCCGCCCTGCCCTGGACGAGCTGGACGGCCTGGCCGCCCGACACGTCCACGGCGGGCAGCAGTTCGAGTACGGGGGTCGACGGGGTGTGGTCGCCGGTCATGGTGCCTTCTCGTGCTCGGTTCGGTTCGGGGACATGCGTTCGGGCGCGGACACTGTGTCCGTCACAGGGTGCCGACCCAGTTGGCCAGGACGCGGGCTCCCGCGTCACCGGACTTCTCCGGATGGAACTGGGTGGCGCTGAGCGGGCCGTTCTCGACGGCGGCCACGAACGGCTCGCCGTGCTCGGACCAGGTGACCTGGGGGCCGCGGATACGGTCGCTGTGGCTGACGAACTCCCAGCGGCGGACCGCGTAGGAGTGCACGAAGTAGAAGCGCTCCTCGGGGCCCACACCGGCGAACAGGCGGGAGTCCTCGGGCGGGGTGATGGTGTTCCAACCCATGTGGGGGATCACCGGGGCCCTGAGGCGTTCGACCGTGCCCGGCCACTCGCCGCAACCCTCGGTGGCGCGGTCCTCGGCGTGGACGTCGGCCTGTTCGACACCCCGGTCGAAGAGGACCTGCATGCCCACGCAGATCCCCAGGACGGGACGGCCGCCTGCCACGCGACGGCCGATGATCCGGTCTCCACCGGCGGCTCTGAGGCTGGCCATGCAGGCGCTGAAGGCGCCCACACCGGGGACGACGAGCCCGTCGGCGTCCAGCGCCGCGTGGGGGTCGGAGGTGACGGTGACGTCGGCGCCGGTGCGCTCCATGGCGCGCTGGGCCGAGCGGAGGTTGCCCGACCCGTAGTCGAAGACGACCACACGTGACATTCGAGTGCGTGCCCTTCAGTTGGTGAGGTGAGCGGCCCTGAAGCGGGCGGACTAGGGCGTGTTTTTTGGATGCTTTCGCCGGTGGCGGCGGAGCCGCCATCGATGCGAGCGGCCGTCCAGGCAATCTCTCGCAAGCCGTGGAGCGACGGTCAGCCCGGGTTGGCTGTCCGAGCTTCATCGGCGCAGCGAGAGGCAGCCTGGTGGTCGCGAGCGCGGAATGATCCAAAAAACACGACCTAGAGGTAGCCGAGCCGCAGCACGCCGGAGACCACGGCGAGCGCGACGCATCCGGCCAGGGCCCCGGCGATGAGGCGGTTCCTCCCCCACAGCGCGTAGACGCCGCCCGCGAGGAAGCCGCCCAGGACCATCAGGAACAGGCCCCAGAGGTCGGTGTCCATCTACAGGACGCCCTTGGTGGAGGGCACCCAGTCCACGCGCGGGTCGTTCTCGGTGGCCTGGCGCAGCGCGCGGGCGAACGCCTTGAACTGCGCCTCCACGATGTGGTGGGCGTTGCGGCCGTAGGGCACGTGGACGTGCAGGGCCACCCGGGCCTGGGCGACGAACGACTCGAAGATGTGGCGGGTCATGGTCGTGTCGTAGTCGCGGCCGATGATCGGCGCCATGCCCTCGGGCTCGGTGTGCACGAGGTAGGGGCGGCCGGAGACGTCGACGGTCACCTCCGCCAGGGCCTCGTCGAGGGGCACCTTGGCGTCGGCGAAGCGACGGATGCCCGCGCGGTCGCCGAGGGCCTCGCGGAAGGCGGCGCCCAGGGCGAGGGCGGTGTCCTCCATGGTGTGGTGCGAGTCGATGTGCAGGTCGCCCTCGGTGCGCACGGTGATGTCGAAGAGCCCGTGCTTGGCGAGCTGGTCGAGCATGTGGTCGAAGAAGCCGACCCCGGTGGAGACGTCGGCGACGCCCGTGCCGTCCAGGTCGACCTCGACCATGACCTTGGTTTCCTTGGTTGCGCGTTCGACGCGCCCGATGCGGCTCATGGTGCCTGATCCTTGGTGGTGCTGTCGTGGTGGAGCGGTGCGGTGGTGTCGGGCGGGGCGCCCGACGCGGCTACCGGCCGGTGGCCTTCAGGAGGGCCGCGCGGAACGCTGCCATCTCCTCGGTGGTGCCGACGGTGACGCGCAGCCAGCCGTCGGGGCCGGTCTCACGGATGAGGACGTCCTGCTCGAGGAGGGCCCGCCAGACCCGGCCGCGGTCCTCGAACTCACCGAACAGGACGAAGTTGGCGTCGGAGTCGGCGACGGAGAAGCCCTGTTCCCGCAGCCACGTGACGATGGCGTCGCGTTCGGCGCGCAGGTCGGCGACGGCGCCGAGGAGCTCCTCGGCGTGTTCCAGGGCGGTGACGGCCACCGTCTGGGTGACGGCGGACAGGTGGTAAGGCAGACGGACCAGCTGGAGGGCGTCCACCACGGCGGGATGCGCGGCGAGGTAGCCCACCCGCGCCCCCGCCAGGGCGAAGGCCTTGGACATGGTGCGCGAGACGATCAGCCTGGGGTGCTCCGGCAGCAGGGACAGGGCGCTGGGCGTGCCCTCGCGGCGGAACTCGGCGTAGGCCTCGTCGACGACCACGACGCCGGGGGCAGCCAGGGCGACGCGCTCGATGTCCGCGATCTCCAGGGCGGTGCCGGTCGGGTTGTTCGGCGAGGTGAGGAAGACGACGCTGGGCCGGTGCTCGGCGATGGCGGCCAGGGCAGCGTCCACGTCGATCCGGAAGTCGGCGTCGCGCGGGACCGGCACCCAGTTCGTCCCGGTCCCCCGGGAGATGATCGGGTGCATGGAGTAGGAGGGCTCGAAGCCCATCGCCGTGCGGCCCGGACCGCCGAAGGCCTGGAGCAGCTGCTGGAGGATCTCGTTGGAGCCGTTGGCCGCCCAGACGTTGGCCGCGGTCAGGTCGTGGCCCAGGTAGGCGGCCAGGCCCTCGCGCAGGCGGACCGCGTCCCGGTCGGGGTACCGGTTGAGCCCCAGCGCGGTGTCCGCCACCGCCTCTGCGAGGGCCTTCGCCAGACGCGGTGAGGGGGCGTGGGGGTTCTCGTTGGTGTTGAGGACCACCGGCACGTCCATCTGCGGTGCGCCGTAGGGCGAGCGGCCGCGCAGGTCGTCGCGCAGTGGCAGGTCGTTCAGGGTGAAGCTCACTGGTTTCACACTCGTGGTCGGTTGTGGCGGGACGGTCCACCGGGGCCGCCGTGACCACCGTGGTCACACGAGTCCCCGTGGCCCCTCGCCCCGCCGGGGCGGGCGTCTGACGGCCTCCGGTTCGCTTCGGCCGGTTTTCGGGCGCCGCCGGGGGCGGTTACCCCCGGCACCTCCCCGGAACTGCTGGAACGCCCCCGGGTCAGGGGGTGTTCCCCTCCTCGGCGCGATCCGCGCGCGCGGCGACGGCCTCGCCGTGCGCGGGCAGGTCCTCGGCCTGGGACAGGGTGATGACGTGATGGGCGACGTCGGCCAGCGCGTCACGGTCGTACTCCACGACGTGCACCCCGCGCAGGAAGGTCTGCACGCTCAGGCCACCGGAGTGACAGGCGCAGCCGCCCGTGGGCAGCACGTGGTTGGAACCCGCGGCGTAGTCGCCGAGGGAGACCGGGGAGTGGTCGCCGACGAAGATCGCCCCGGCGTTGCGCACGCGCGCGGCCCGGACGGGGGCGTCCGCGGTCATGATCTCCAGGTGTTCGGCCGCGTAGGCGTCGACGACGGCCAGACCCTGTTCGAGGTCGTCGACCAGGACGATGCCGGACTGCGGACCGGACAGGGCCTCGCGGACGCGGTCGCTGTGCTTGGTGGCGGCGACACGCACGGCGAGGCGTTCGGTGACCGCCTCGGCCAGGGCCTCGTCCGGGGTGACCAGGACGGAGGCGGCGACGACGTCGTGTTCGGCCTGGCTGATGAGGTCGGCCGCGACGTAGTCGGGGTTGGCGGTGGAGTCGGCGAGGATCGCGATCTCGGTGGGTCCGGCCTCGGCGTCGATCCCGATGACGCCCTTGAGGAGTCGCTTGGCCGCGGCGACCCAGATGTTGCCTGGGCCGGTGACCATGTCGACGCGTTCGCAGTCCTCGGTGCCGTAGGCGAACATCGCCACGGCCTGGGCGCCGCCGACCGCGTACACCTCGTCGACGCCGAGCAGGGCGCAGGCGGCGAGGATGGTCGGGTGGGGCAGTCCGCCGAAGTCCTTCTGGGGCGGCGAGGTCACCGCGAGGGAGGACACCCCCGCCTCCTGGGCGGGGACGACGTTCATGATGACGCTGGACGGGTAGACGGCGCGGCCGCCCGGCACGTAGAGGCCGACGCGGTTGACCGGGATCCACTTCTCGGTGACGGTGCCGCCGGGGACGACCTGGGTGGTGTGGTCCTGGCGGCGCTGCGCGTGGTGGACCTTGCGGGCGCGCCGGATGGACTCCTCCAGCGCGGCGCGCACGGCCGGGTCGAGTTCGGCGAGAGCGGTGTCGATGGCGTCCTTGGGGACGCGGACATCGGTGAGCCGCACGCCGTCGAAGCGTTCGGTGAGTTCGACCAGGGCCTCGGTTCCGCGATGGCGAACGTCCTCGCAGAGCGGTCGGACACGTTCGGTGGCGTCCGCCACATCGATTTCGGCGCGCGGAAGGGCGTCGCGCGGGTCGCCTGAGGAGCCTCGGAGGTCGATTCGACTGATCACGGTCCCAGTCTAGGGGGCTCGGCCCAATCCCCGTGTGGTGGTGTCCGGATGATGGACACCACACCCGCGCGACACCGCGCGACCGGGGCGAACCCCGCTCCCCGGCGTCCGCCCCACCACTCCCCCAAACGCGCGACATAAGCGTCGCCTAACTTTGGGACACCTAACCTAATATGACGAAAGAAAGGCTAGCCTTATTCATTGTGACACCACTCGGAGGGGTTTCGTAAAACGCATTTGAATGCGTTATCGTGGTGACATGACTTCGAACAAGACCGGCGATAGCAACCATTCCAAGTTCCACCGTCTCCTCGTCGACCAGGTGCGGCACGAGTTCACCGCCTCGCACCAGTACGTGGCGATCGCCGCCTGGTTCGACGACCAGGACCTGCCCCAGCTGGCCCGGGTCTTCTACGAGCAGTCCCTGGAGGAGCGCGACCACGCGATGATGATCGTGCGGTACCTGCTCGACAACGACGTCACCTTCGCCCTTCCGGGCGTGGACGAGATCGAGACCGATTTCGCCGTACCCCGCGACCTGGTCGCCCTGGCGCTGCGCCAGGAGCGCGAGGTGACCGACAACTTCCAGCGTCTGGCCAAGGTGGCCCGCGACGAGGAGGACTACACCGGAGAGCAGTTCCTCCAGTGGTTCATTCAGGAGCAGGTGGAGGAGGTCGCGACGATGTCGACCCTCCTCAACGTCGTGGACCGTGCCAACGGCAACCTGTTCGACGTGGAGACCTTCGTCGCCCGCGACATGCCGAGCGAGGACAACGGCAGCCAGGGCGCACCGGGCACCGCCGGACCCTCGGTGTCCTGACCGGTCGCGCCCGGCCGCGTGCCGCCTGACCACACGCCCCGTCCGGCCGCCTCCGGGCGGGGCGCCCGCGTCCGTACCTCCGCGGAGGCATACTGGGACCATGCCAGAGGCACTGCCGATCTTCCCGCT
This sequence comes from Nocardiopsis sp. SBT366, assembly GCF_001083815.1. Lineage (NCBI taxonomy): Bacteria > Bacillati > Actinomycetota > Actinomycetes > Streptosporangiales > Nocardiopsidaceae > Nocardiopsis > Nocardiopsis sp. SBT366. Next base: position 14,824 of record NZ_LAVM01000027.1, read on the forward strand.
GAACACCGTGCTGTTCCCCGGTATGACGATCCCCCTCCACGTGTTCGAGCAGAGGTACCGTCGACTGGTCACGGAACTGCTCGGCCCGACCCTCGCCGGGGGCGAGACGGTCGGCCGTGACCGCGGCCCCGCCCGGTTCGGGGTCGTGTGGATCGAGCTGGGGCACGAGGTGGCCAGTGAGTCCGGGCAGGGCGCGGGGGGAGCGGACACCGGGGCACCCATCACCGCGGGGCCGGGCGCCCGACCCGCCCTTCCGCTGGTGAGCGCCACCGGCTGCACCGCCCTGGTACGCGACGTGCGCACCTATGAGGACGGCCGGTACGACCTGGTCATCGAGGGCGGCACGCGGTTCACCATCACCGACCTGTCCGAGGCCGACCCCTCCTCCGCTGACGACTACTCGACGGCGTCGGTGTCCCTGCTGCCCGAGGCGCTGGGCCCCGACGTCGAGGAACACGCCGACCGGGTGCGGGACCTGTACGAGGTGTACCAGCGGCGGCTGGCGGAGATCGGGATGGCATCGGAGTCCTCGGGCGACCTTCCCCGCGACCCGATCGCGCTGTCGTACTCCGTGGCGATGTCGGTGGTGCTCGACTCGGCGGAGAAGCAACGGCTGCTGGAGGCCGAGAACACGGCGACCCGCCTGGCCGTGGCAGCGCGGTTCCTGCGCCGGGAGAACCGGATCGTGGCCGCGCCCGACCTGCCCAACCTGCCCGCCGGGCCCTTCCTGGACAACGGGATCTCCTTCAACTAGGGGGCCTCGGGACGCCACACCGGGACGGGACACCCCCTCACCTGGCGCACCGTCCCCTGTACGGAGGAGTAGCCTGCCCTGAGGTCGGTAGTACGAAGTGGAAGGCCCAGGTAACCCATGAGTGGAAAAGCCACGCCCGCGACCGTGGCCGCCAGCAGGACCAAGACCACCTACACGCTGCACCCCTATGAGGTGGACGGGGGCGACGGCGGTCACTCCTACGGCCCGGACGCCGCGGACGCGATCGGAGTGCCCCACGAGCACGTGTTCAAGACGCTGGTGGCCGAGGTGGACGGCGAGTTCACCGTCGGGGTGGTGCCGGTGAGCACCTCGCTGGACCTGAAGGCGCTGGCGACGGCGGTCGGGGGCAAGCGGGCGACCATGGCCGACCCGGCCAGGGCCGAGAAGATCACCGGGTACGTGCGCGGCGGCATCAGCCCGCTGGGGCAGCGCAAGCGGCTGCGGACGGTGATCGACTCCTCGGTGACCGGGCTGCGCTCGGTGTACGTCTCCGCGGGGCGGCGGGGTCTCCAGATGGAGCTGACCCCCAAGGACCTCATCGCGCTGACCGAGGCCGCCGTCGCACCCATCGGGACCGACTGAGCGCCCTCCCACCGGGGTGGGGAGCGGGCGCGTCGACGTGGGTCCGACGGTCCCGTCTTTGGCCCCGAACCCGCTGGGTCACAGGGGTTCGTGGACCCGCACACATTCGCCCACGGAGTGTTGCCCGCCCCCTTACCCGGGGGTAGCTTTGTGACATGGGCAACACTTCATCCCCCTATCGGTCCGTTCCCGACATGTTCGCTTCCCGCGTCGCCGAGTCCGGGGACCGGGAAGCGTTCACCTATCCGGTCCCCTCCCCCACCGGCGGCAGCGAGAAGTGGGAGTCCCTGACCTGGAACCAGACCCGTGACCGCGTCCGCGCTCTGGCGCTGGGCCTGCACTCCCTGGGCGTGACCTCCCAGGCCCGCTGCGCGATCGCGTCGAGCACCCGCGTGGAGTGGGTCCTGGCCGACCTCGCGATCCTGTGCGCCGGCGGCGCCTCCACCACCATCTATCCCACCTCCGGGCCGCCCGACTGCGCGTACATCGTGTCCGACTCCGGCAGCATGGTGGCCTTCGCCGAGAACGACGAGCAGGTCGCCAAGCTGGTGGAACAGCGCGGGGCCATGCCCGGGCTGTCCCGGGTCATCGCGTTCGAGGGAGCGGCCGGAGGCGACGACGCCTGGGTCATGGGCCTGTCCGAGCTGGAGGCCGTCGGTGCCCGGCTGCACGACGAGCGTCCCGAGCTCTTCGACGAACTGGTCTCCTCGGTGCGCGCCGACCACCTGGCCACGCTGATCTACACCTCCGGCACCACCGGCCGCCCCAAAGGGGTGCGCCTGGACCACGCCAACTGGCTCTACGAGGCCGAGGCCCTGCGGGTCATGGGCGACGAGATGCGCGCCCAGGGCTGGGAGATGCTCGACGCCGACGACGTCCAGTACCTGTGGCTGCCCCTCGCCCACAGCTTCGGCAAGGTCATGCAGGTTGCCCAGCTGCGCCTGGGCTTCACGACCGCCGTCGACGGCCGCGTGGACCGGATCGTCGACAACCTCGCCGTGGTCCGGCCCACCTTCATGGCCGCGGCCCCGCGCATCTTCGAGAAGGTGTTCAACCGGGTCGTCATGCAGGCCAAGGAGGGCGGGGCTGCCAGGTACCGGATCTTCAAGTGGGCGGTGGGCGTGGGCGACCAGGTGGCCCGGTCGAGGGAGGAGGGTCGGGAGCCCGGGGTGCTGCTCGCCGCCCAGTACAAGGTGGCCGACCGCCTGGTCTTCGACAAGCTGCGCGCCCGGTTCGGCGACCGGCTGAAGTTCTTCGTCTCCGGCAGCGCTCCCCTGGCCCCCGAGATCGGGCGGTTCTTCTACGGCGCCGGGATCACCATTCTGGAGGGCTACGGCCTGACCGAGACCTCGGCGGGCGCCTTCCTCAACCGGCCCGGCGACGTGCGGTTCGGCTCGGTCGGGCTGCCGCTGCCCGGGACCGAGGTGCGGATCGCCGAGGACGGCGAGGTCCTGCTGCGCGGCGGCAGCGTGATGCGCGGCTACCACAACCTGTCCGGCGCCACCGAGGAGGTCCTCGACGAGGAGGGCTGGTTCGCCACCGGGGACATCGGCGCCCTGGAGAACGGCCGCCTGAGGATCACCGACCGCAAGAAGGAACTGATCAAGACCGCGGGCGGCAAGTACGTGGCTCCGCAGAGCATCGAGAGCCGGTTCAAGTCCCTGTGCCCCTATGTGGGCAACCTGGTGGTGCACGGCGACCGTCGGCCCTACTGTGTGGCGCTCGTGACCCTGGACGCGGAGGCGATCGAGGTCTGGGCGGAGGCCAACGGCCTGGGCGCGCTGAACTACCTCGGCCTCACCCGGGAGCCCCGGGTCCGGGCGATGGTCCAGGAGGCCGTCGACGAACTCAACCGCGGCCTGCCCCGGCACGAGTCCGTCAAGGACTTCGCCATCCTGCCGAACGAACTCACGGTGGAACAGGGCGAGATCACGCCGAGCCTGAAGATGCGCCGCAGGGCGGTCGAGGAGCGTTACCGGGACCTGCTCGACGGCATGTACGAGGGCTCCGTCCAGAAGCTGTGAGCGCCGCCCCGCCCCCCGATGGGCCCCGTCAGCCGCTGACGGGCCCCGGTCCGCCCGGACGGGGGTCGGTCAGAGGGTCACCGGTCCGGGGATCGCCGGACTGGGGGTCGTCGGACCGGGGATCGCCGGACTGGGGGACGGTGCCCTCCGGCAGGGGTGCGACCCGGACCTGCTCGGGAACGCCGGGCTGGTCGCCGCGCATCAGGCTGAAGGCGTCCAGCAGCCCGTACTGGAGGACGTGCACGAAGGGCCACACGATCAGGAAGGCGACGGCCTGGAGCTGGAGGGCGGCGACGACGGTCCCGCCGGGGTCGGTGGCCAGCATGGTCTCCCGAGCCGGTGCGTCCAGGGCGACCCCGATCCGCCAGACCAGAAGGGAGGCCACGGCAGCGCCGAGCGAACCGGAGATCAGCCCGACCAGTCGCAGGTCCTGGAACCTGCGCCGTGCCAGCGAGAACTGGACCATGTAGGTCGCGTAGCCGGTGAGGAGCCCGGCCAGCGCGGTGATGACGACAAAGTAGCCCTCGCCCGCGAAGACCACCTCGGACGCGCCCGTGAAGACACCTCCGTCCGGCAGGACCACCACCTCGGGCCGCGGGGCGAGCCACCACCACAACGGCGCGAGGAGCGCGCCCAGCAGGGCCACTGCCCCGAGGAGTGCCACGCCCACGACCAGGCCGCGCACCGGACCCCCACCGCTCTGTTCCGCCATCACCCGCTCCTCATCGTCGCCACCCGGCCCCGCCGAAAACCTGTGGATACCGGACATGGCCCGAAGGAGAATACCGCCATGAGCGACAAGAGCAGTCTCCAGAACCTCCCCGAGCGTGTCGATGCTCCCACAGCCGCCGACGAACGCACGATGCTCCTGGCCTCGCTGGACTGGCACCGGGCGACCGTGCACCGCAAGTGCGCGGGCCTTGCCGCCGACCTCTCCTCGTCCGCCCCGGTTCCGGGGTCGCCCATGACCACCATCGGCGGGATCGTCTCGCACCTGCGCTGGGTGGAGGCCTTCTGGTTCGAGGTCGTGATGCTCAACCAGCCCGACGTGGCCCCGTACTCGACCGAGGATCCGGACGGCGAGTTCAGGGTCGGGGCCGAGCGGCCCCTGGGCGAACTCCTCGCCGAGTACGCCGCCCAGTGCGAGCGCTCCCGGGAGATCACCTCCCACCTGGAGCTCGGCAACTCAGCCCGGCGGGTGCTCAGGGACCGTGAACGGGTGACCCTGCGCTGGGTGGTCCTGCACATGATCGAGGAGACCGCCCGGCACAACGGGCATCTGGACATCCTCCGGGAGCTGGCCGACGGCGCCACCGGCGAGTAGGCACCGCGACGACTCGGGCCCGGGACGGTGTGGTGCACCGTCCCGGGCCCGAGTGTCGTGCGGATCAGTCCTCGTCGTCCGTGGTGTCGGCGCCCTCGGTGACGCCACCGCCGTCATCGTCGGCGAGGATCAGGTAGAGCCCCCGCTTGGTGTCGGCCAGCAGACGCTTGGCCCGTTCCAGCTGTTCCGGGGTCCCGGCCTGGGCGACCTGGGACGCGGCGGCCGAGAGCTGGTACGCCAGGGTGCTGATCTCCTCGTAGCGGGACCTGGCGTCGGCGTAGGCGTCGGCCCCCGCCTCCCAGGGCGGGGTGAGGTCGGCGCCGTTCTCCTCCAGGTAGGCGATGCCCTCGTCGGTGAGCTGGTAGGGACGGCGGCGCCCCTCCCCCTCGACCTGAGCGACCAGGCCCTCGTCCTCCAGCTGCTGGAGCATCGGGTAGACCGAGCCGGGGCTGGGGCGCCAGGCCCCGCCGCTGCGTTCGCGGCCCTCGCGGATGATCTCGTAGCCGCTGCGCGTCTCCTCTGCCAGGAGCATGAGGATTCCGGTGCGGACGTCCCCGCGCCGTGCCCGGGTGCCGCCTCGGCGGTGTCCGTGACCGCCCCCGAAGGGGAAGCCCGGCCCGAAGGGGCCGCCGGACCCAGCGGGTCCCCCCGGTCCGCCGAAGGGACCGCCAGGGACGGGGCCCGCGCCCCACGGCGGGTGCGGCGGCCTGGGCGGCTCGGGCGGCGGGTGCCCGAACCCGTCCCGTCGCGGCCCGCGGTGTTCGTCGTGCGCGTCTCGCGGGTCGTGGTGTGCGCGGGGGGTGTCCGTGGGGCGCCAGGCCCAGGGAAGTCGGGGACGCTCGGAGTGCTGTCCGCCCCAGGGCCAGGGGCCGGGAAGTGCCATCGCGGTCATGTCGTTCTCCTCTGTTTCGAGTGATCTTGATCGTTCACGACTGTCATTCCGTGATCCGATAGCTCAAAGATATATCGTTAACTGGATCGCGGCAAGAGCGAAAGAAAACAAAGATCCCCGTGTGCGGAGTCGCACACGGGGATCTCGAAGGCGGGTCAGTGTCAGTAGTCGACCGCGTACGCCCCCAGCAGGCTCTTCATCTCACCGTTGAACTCCGGGGAGATCCGCACCGAGTAGCGGTCCACCGCGTAGATCCGGGAGCGCACCGGGTTGTCCACCCGGATCCGCACGGGGGTGTCCCCCTTGTGCGTGCTCAGCACCTGGCGGAGGTCGTCGATCAGCTCAGCGTCCAACCGGTCCTCGGCGACGGTCAGCAGGACCGGCGGCTCACCCTCGGTGACGTGGGAGATGTCGAGGATGGACATCTCCGAGGCGAACATCGACCAGGTGCCGTCCCGGTCGTTGAGCCGCCCCTTGACCGTGACCGCGGTGTCCTCCAGCAGCGCCTCCACGTACAGCGGGTACGTCTTGGGGAAGAACAGCACCTCCATGCTGGCGTCCAGGTCCTCCACCGTGGCGATGGCCCACTGGTTGCCCGCCTTGTTGGTGCGCTTGTCCACCTTGGAGATCAGCCCCGAGATCCGTACCTCACCCCGCTCACGCGCCATCTCACCGGCGACGATCTGCGCGATGGAGGTGTCCCGGGAACGCGCCAGCACCCGCTCGGCCCCCGCAAGCGGGTGACTGGAAACGTACAGACCCAGCATCTCCCGTTCGAAGGCCAGCTTGGTCTTGCGGTCCCACTCCTCCTCGCCCCACTGGATGTTCAGCCCGATCGGCGTGGAGTCCCCGTCGTCGTCCCCGCCACCGAACAGGTCGAACTGCCCGTGGGCCTCCTGCTTCTTGGAGCTGATCATGCCGTCCACCGCCACCTCGTGGTGACGGTACAGCTCACGCCGCGGCTGGCCGAGCGAGTCGAACCCGCCCGCCTTGACCAGCGACTCGATCACGCGCTTGTTGCACGCCGCCAGCTCGATCTTGGACAGGAAGTCCGTGAAGGACGAGTACTTGCCCTTCTCCGTGCGGGTCCTGACGATCGAGTTCACCACGTTCGCGCCCACGTTGCGCACCGCGCCCATGCCGAAGCGGATGTCCTTGCCGACCGGGGTGAAGCGCAGACCCGACTCGTTGACGTCCGGCGGCAGCACCTTGATGTGCTGCGCCCGGCACTCGGCCAGGTACACCGCCATCTTGTCCTTGTCGTCACTGACCGAGGTCAACAGCGCGGCCATGTACGCGGCCGGGTGGTTGGCCTTGAGGTAGGCGGTCCAGTACGCGACGAGGGCGTATCCGGCCGCGTGCGACTTGTTGAACGCGTAGCCCGCGAACGGGAGCATGACGTCCCAGATCGCCTGCATGGACTCCTGGGAGAAGCCCTTCTCGATCATGCCCGAGGAGAACTTCTCGAACTCCTTCTCCAGGGCCTCCTTCTTCTTCTTGCCCATGGCGCGACGCATCAGGTCCGCACCGCCCAGGCTGTATCCGGCGAGCTGCTGGGCGATCGCCATGATCTGCTCCTGGTAGACGATCAGGTGGTACGTCTCCCCGAGGATCGGGTCCAGGGCGTCCTTGAGCTCGGGGTGGATCGCCGTGACGTCCTGACGGCCGTTCGAGCGGTCGGCGTAGTCGTTGTGCGCGTTGGCCGCCATCGGGCCGGGCCGGTACAGCGAGATCACGGCGGTGATGTCACCGAAGCTCTTCGGCTCCATCCGCTTGAGCAGGTTACGCATCGCGCCGCCGTCCAGCTGGAACACACCGAGCGTGTCACCGCGGGCCAGGAGCTTGTAGGTCTTCGGGTCGTCCAGCGGGAGTTTGCCGAGGTCGACCTCGACGCCCTCGGCCTCCCTGATGCTCTTGACCGCGTCGTCCATGATCGTGAGGTTGCGCAGGCCCAGGAAGTCCATCTTGAGCAGCCCCATGTCCTCGCACTGAGGGTAGGGAAAGCCCGTGATGATGGCACCGTCCGCGTCGCGCTTGTGCAGCGGGATCACGTCGAGCAGCGGTTCCTTGGACAGGATGACGCCCGCCGCGTGCACACCGGTGCCCCGGGTCAGGCCCTCGATGCCGCGCGCGGTCTCCATGACCTTGTTGACCTGCGGATCGTTGTCGATCAGGTTCCGCAGCTCGGTGGTCTCGCCGTAGCGCTCGTGCTCGGTGTTGTACACCGCTTCGAGCGGGATCTCGTTGCCACCCACCGGCGCGGGAAACGCCTTGGTGATCTGGTCGCCCGTGGAGTAGGGCATGCCCAGGATCCGAGTGGAGTCCTTGATCGCGGCCTTGGCCTTGATGGTGCCGAAGGTGAGGATCTGCGCCACCCGCTCATCGCCGTACAGGCGGGTGGCGTACTCGATCATCTCGGCGCGCCGACGCTCGTCGAAGTCCAGGTCGACATCGGGCATGGACACGCGCTCGGGGTTGAGGAACCGCTCGAACAGCAGACCGTGCACCAGAGGGTCCAGGTCGGTGATGCCCAGCATGTAGGCGATCATCGAGCCCGCCGCGGAGCCACGGCCCGGGCCCAGCGCGATGCCGTTCTCGCGGGCGTGGTTGCAGATGTCGGCGACCACGAGGAAGTAGGCGGGGAAGCCCATCTTGTTGATGATGCCGAGTTCGTACTCGATGCGGGTGCGTGCCTCGTCCGTGGCCCCGTCCGGGTAGCGCACGGGGATGCGGCGCTCGACCTCCTTGGCCAGCCAGGAGGCCTGCGTCTCACCCTCGGGCACGGGGAAGACCGGCATGAGGTCGCGGTGGGCGAAGACGTTGTCGTAGGCGTTGGGGTCGACCCGCTCCGCGATGAGCAGGGTGTTCTTGCAGCCCTCGGCCCACTCGTCGAAGTTGAGCAGGCCGCGCATCTCGTCGGCGGTCTTGAGGTAGTAGCCCGAACCGTTGAACCGGAACCGGGTGGGGTCGTCCAGGTTCTTGCCCACGCCGACCGCCAGCAGGGCGTCGTGCGCCGAGGACTGGGACTCGTAGACGTAGTGCGAGTCGTTGGTGACCAACGGCGGGATGCTCAGCTCACGGCCGACCCTGAGCAGTCCGTCCCGGACCACCTTCTCGATCGGCACGCCGTGGTCCATCAGCTCCAGGAAGACGTTCTCCTTGCCGAAGATGTCCTGCAACCCGGCCGCGTACTCGATCGCCTCCTTCTCCTGCCCCAGACGCAGCCGTGTCTGCACACCGCCGGAGGGGCAGCCGGTCGAGACGATGATGCCCTCGTTGTACTGCTGCATGAGTTCCAGGTCCATGCGGGGCTTCATGTAGTAGCCCTCCATGGACGCCAGCGAGGACATCTTGAAGAGGTTGCGCAGGCCCTGCTCGTTCTGGGCCAACATGGTCATGTGCAGGTACCGGCCACCGCCGGAGATGTCCTTGCCGCCCTCCGCCGAGGCGTCGTCGGAGGTGTTGGATCGGCCCCAGAAGACCCGCTTCTTGTGGAACCTCGACTCGGGGGCGACGTACGCCTCGATGCCGATGATCGGTTTGACGCCCGAGCCCTTGGACTGCTGGTAGAACTCGTAGGCTCCGAACATGTTGCCGTGGTCGGTCATGGCCACGGCTGGCATCTCCAGCCGCGCGGCCTCCTTGAACAGGGGCTTCAGCTTCGCCGCCCCGTCGAGCATCGAGTACTCGGTGTGGACGTGCAGATGAGCGAAGGAGTCGGCCATGACGCGGGTGCCCCCAGGCGGGTAGACGGACGGGTGGTGTCTCCTGAGCCTACGACTTCCCCACGACTTTCGCGGACGCCCTGTGGACGGCGGGCCACCCCCACTCTTCAGGGACTCAGCGGGATCCGCCGGAGGAGCGCAGGGTGTGGGCCAGGGTGCGCAGCCAGGGGTCCCGGAAGGCGGGTTCCGCGGTCAGGACGCGGTGGACCTGGGCGCGAGCCCTGCGGGTGAGGCCGTGGTCACGCAAGGACAGCGCCTCGCTGAGGGCCTCCCGGGTGCGGTCGTCGTGGCGGGGCACGGCCACACCGGGGTCGGACCAGCGGGCGCGACGGAACGGGGGTTCGACCCTGGCCTGGCGCTCGCCGAGATAACGCCAGAGGGGACCGAACACCGACACGTTGCCCACGGAGCTGGCGGGGAGTTCACGCGTCCACTCGGCGTGTTGCTGCCAGCGCCAGGTGTTGGGGCTGCTGTGGCGGCGGGCCGTGACACCGAGGTAGCGGAGCCTGCGGCGGATCACGTTCCATGCGGCGCGTTCCTCGTCGATCCAGGCGCGCAGCTCCCGGTGGAGGTTGCCGAAGGTGGTTCCCTCGTGGACGAGGTCGACCAGGACCAGGGGGCGATCGCGTGCGGCCAGACCGGCGGGCGTGATGCCCGAGGCGGTGAGGTCGGCGCGGAGCTGGGCGCGCTCGTCGGGGGTCGGGTCGCGGCTGTCCGTGCCGTGGAGGGAGAGCGGCAGGCGGTGCAGCCTGGACAGGTGCGGAGTGTCGGCGAGGACCCCGCTGAGCAGGTCGTGCAGGCTGTCCGGGGAACGGCCCACGAAGTACAGGTCGCCGTCGGCGCTGCGGGCCAGGACCCTGGCCGCGCACTCGGTGAGTTCGGGGATCTCCTCGGGTCGGGTGTCAACGGGCAGGGTCCCGAGCTGCTCGGCGCGCGAGAGGTCCCAGCGGAACGGGAGTCGGGGTTCCTTGTCTGCCATGGGACCCCAGTCAACAAGGCGGGGTCGGGGGCGACAAGGGAATTCGGTCGCCGTTCCGACTGTGGTGGTACACCGTTCGGACACGCGGCCCTGTTAACCTCCGGCGGTCGGCCCCCGCTCCCCTGAGAGGACCCTCTTCCGTGACCACCACGCCCCGCCGGATCGCCTCCACCGCCACTCTGGTGCTGGCCGCCTCGGCGCTGACCGCACTGCCGTCGTCCGCGGCCGAGTCGCCGTCGGTCCCCGCCCCGCCCGGGGCACACGAGGTGCGCTTCGCCACCTTCAACACAGCCTTGGAGCGCGGTGAGCGGGGCGCCCTCGTCGAGGAGCTGGCGACACCCGACAGCGAGCAGGCGCGCAACGTGGCGGAGATCATCCAGCACGTGCGCCCCGACGTGCTGCTGGTCAACGAGTTCGACCACGACGACGAGGGTGCGGGTCCCCGGCTCTTCCAGGACAACTACCTGTCCGTGGGCCAGTCCGGTGCCGAGCCGATCGAGTACCCGTACGTCTACACCGCCCCGGTCAACACGGGTGTCGCCTCGGGTGTGGACCTCAACGGTGACGGCGAGGCGGTGACCGAGCCGGGCAGTCCCGAGTACGCCGAGGACGCCTTCGGGTACGGCCTCTTCCCCGGCCAGTACGGGATGGTCGTGTACTCGATGTACCCGATCGTCACGGACGAGGTGCGCACGTTCCAGGACTTCCGTTGGGCTGACATGCCCGGCGCCCTGCTGCCCACCGATCCGGAGACCGGTGAGCCGTACTACTCGGAGGAGGCCCTGGAGGTGCTGCGGCTGTCCTCCAAGAGCCACTGGGACGTCCCGATCGACACCGGGCGCGGCCGTCCGGTGCACCTGCTGGCCAGCCACCCGACACCGCCGGCCTTCGACGGCCCGGAGAGGCGCAACGTGGCGCGCAACCACGACGAGATCAGGTTCTGGGCCGACTACGTGACCCCGCGCGGGGGTTCGTACGTGTACGACGACGAGGGCGTGCGGGGCGGTCTCGCCCCCGGGTCCCCGTTCGTGATCGCGGGTGACCTCAACGCCGACCCCAACGACGGTGACGGGCACCCCGAGGCGGTGGCACAGCTGCTGGAGCACCGCGACATCGTGGACGTGCGCCCCTCCAGCCAGGGCGGACGCGGTGCGGCCCAGCGCCAGGGCGGCGCGAACGACGACCACGAGGGCGACCCGGAGCTGGACAGCGCCGACTTCAACGACGTGCCCGGCCCGGGCAACCTCCGGGTGGACTACGTCCTGCCGTCGCGGTCGCTGCCCGCCCGGGGTTCGGGCGTGTTCTGGCCGACCGTGGACGACCCGCTGTTCCGTCTGACGGGCGACTACCCGTTCCCCAGCTCCGACCACCGCCTGGTGTGGGTGGACCTGCTGCGGCCGTAGCGGAGGTGGTGGCGGTCCGGGCCCGCCACCGGTTCGGCCGTCAGGAGCCTCCGGCTGCGCCGGGCCCGGCAGCGGCCTCCTCCTGGGCCGCGGCCAGGCCCGCGCTGATGACGCTCTCCATGATGGGAGCGAGCCGGTCCGCGCCCAGGCGGGGCGCGTGCTCGGCCATGCGTTCGACGAGGCGGCGTTCGCGTTCCATGTCGCGTCCGGCGAAGTAGCCGACCGGCTTGAGCCGCTGGACCTGGGCGGCGACGAGGGCGCGGCGTTCGAGGAGTGCGGCGAGCTCGGCGTCCATCTGATCGATCCGGCCACGCAGGCGCAGGATCTGCTCGCTGACGGGCGCGGGTTCACTGTGACGGTCGTGCACGGAGGTCCCTCTCGGGTGTGGATGCGTTCGCGGATGCGGCGCGGCCGTACGACCCGTCAGGGAAGTGTGGACTGGGGCGTCGGCCGCCCGGAAAGACGAAAGAGCACCGGGCCGATGCCCGAGTGCTCCTTTTGCCGACGTCCCCGTCTCCGCCTACGTGAAAGCGGCCGACGGGTGCGTCGGCTGGCTAAACACGTGATAGCGGTGGGTCACGGTGGTGATGCTACTACACACCGAGGAGGCGCACGGCGCGCTTCACTCGGGGACCTCGACCCGGATCATGAGGGCGCTGGCCTCGGCGGTGACCTCACCGTGGGCCCGGATCCGACCGGCCACGAAGACCTTGCGGCCCTCGACCCGCTCCACCCAGGAGGTGATCTCCAGGGGGGTGAACAGCGGGGTGGGGCGGCGGTAGTCGATCTCCAGGCGCGCGGTCAGTCCGGGGCTGGTCTCGACGGAGGAGACGCTGCCGACGGCCTGGTCGAGCATGGCGGCGATCCAGCCGCCGTGCACCAGGCCGGGAGGGCCCTGGTAGACGGTGTTGAGGGTGACCTCGGCGCGCAGACCCTCCGCCGTGCGGTCGAGGAAGAGGCGCGGGGCGGCCGGGTTGGTCTCGCCCTCGACGATGTTGGTGATGGTGCCGATCACGGAGGTGCCGTCGCCGAGTTCACGGCGGACCATGGTGCCGATCTCGCGGCGGGCGACGTTGAGGCGGTCGGTGAGTCCCTCGACGACGTCGGCGGTCTCGGCCAGGGTGTCGGAGTCGACCTCGGTGTTGGCGACGGCGTCGACGAGGTCGTGGACGCGGGAGACCAACGTGCGCAGTTCGGCGGGGATCGAGTGGGCGTCGACGAGCGGGAGTCCGTAGGCTCGCGGGTCGTCGGGGCTCTCGGTGGCCGGCTGCGTGTTGACCGTCATGTGTTCCTCGTCGGATCGGTGTTGGTGCTCGGTCGGCGCATCGTGCTCGGGGGCGCCGACGCCAAAACCGAATCCTACTCGGTAGTACTCCGATGGGGCGGGCCGAGGGCGTGCGCTCCCCGTCACACCGGACGGGGAGCGCGCCCGTCAGCGCCGGTCAGCCGAGCTTGTGCTCCATGTGCAGGTGGGGGATCCCGGCGTCCATGAACTCCTCGCCATGGGCCGTGTAACCCAACCGCTCGTAGAAGCCCAGCGCGTGCGTCTGCGCGTGCAGCTCGACCCGTTCGAGACCGACCTCCCGGGCCAGTTCCTCGGCAGCGCGCACCAGCGCGGCGCCCGTGCCCCTCCCCCGTCCGGCGGGCAGGACGGCCATCCGTCCGAGGAGACCGGCGCCGTCGCCCTGGTCCACGAGTCGGACCGTGCCCACGGGGTGGCCGTCCACGAGGGCGAGGAGGAAGGCGGCGGTGGAGTCGCGCTCGTCCCACTCCTCCTCGATGGGAACCTGCTGTTCGGCGACGAAGACGGCGCCCCGGATCACGAAGACGGCCGCGCGGTCTCGCTCACCCTCGACCCGGCGAATCTGTGGCTTGCTCATGGGCGCAGACTATCCGCGCGCCGCCACCCCGCACCCCGCGGGGCCTGCCACTTTCCCTCCTCCGGCGGCCTCGGGCTCCGGGCCCGCCAGCGTTCGGGGCCGCGCCCCCGCCCGGCGCCGCCCCGCGCGCGCCCTGGCACCCACGAAAGCCCGCGACCCGTTCTAACCTGGACATATGGAACTGCCCAGTGACGTCCACCCCACCGTCGAGGACCCGCGCGTGGAGCGCGCGCGGTACTGGCGTTTCTCCGGGCTGCCCGACACCGAGCTCCTCACCGCGCGGTTCGTCACCACCGCCTTCACGAGGCACACGCACTCCACATACACCATCGGCATGATCACCGCCGGGATCGAGGAGTACTCGCACTCGGGCGGGAGCTCACGGGTGGGGCCTGGCGGGCTCGCCGTGGTCGAGCCGGACGAGGTACACACCGGCCACGCCGGGATCCCCGAGGGGTGGAGGTACCGGGTGTTCTACCCCGCGCCCGCGGTGGTGGTGGACATCGGCCGTGAACTGGGGATGCGCGGTACCCCGGGGTTCACCCACTCCGGCATCGACGCCCCCGAGGTCTCCCGCGTGCTGGTGCGCGCGCACCAGGCCGCCGAACGGGGCGAACGGCTCACCGCGTCGTCGCTGGCCCGTCAGGGCATCGCGATGCTGCTGCGCTCCCACGGGCGCGAGCGCGGGGCCGGGGTCGCGGCGCACACCGCGCGACCCGAGGTGGCGCTGGCGCGGGAGCTGTTGACGGAGCGGCTGGTGGACCCTCCGACCCTGGAGGAGCTGGCCGCGCACGTGGGCCTCGGCCCGTTCACACTGGCCAGGGCGTTCCGGGCCGCCTACGGACTGCCCCCGCACGCCTACCTCAACCAGCTGCGGGTGGACCGGGCGCGGGGCCTGCTCCTCCAGGGTTGGCGGGCGAGCGAGGTCGCCGCGCGGGTGGGGTTCTCCGACCAGTCCCACCTGACCCGGCACTTCCGCCGCCACCTCGGCGTGCCGCCCGTGGCCTACCAGCGCGCCCTGCGCGCATGACCCGCAGCCCGTTCCCGGCGGGCGCAAGAACGTACAAGACTTCCGGACGCGGAGCCGCCTAGCGTGGGCGAACGTGAAGACCTTCTCCGTGTTCCGATCTCCCGCGGTGCGGGACAGCCTGGGGATCGGTGTCGCCGTCGGCGCCGCCGGTCTGGCCTTCGGCACCGCCGCCGTGGCCGCCGGGCTCTCACCCGCCCAAGCGGTGTTCCTGAGCCTGTTCATGTTCACCGGCGCCTCCCAGTTCGCACTGGTGGGGGTGATCGCGGGCGGCGGCAACCTCGTCGCCGGGGCGCTGGGCGCCCTCCTGCTGGGTGCCCGCAACACCCTGTACGGGCTGCGGTTGGCCGACGTCCTGGGGTACCGGGGCGTGCGCCGGGCGCTGGCGGCGCACGGGGTGATCGACGAGACCACGGCGGTGACACTGGTCCAGCCGGACCGGGAGTCGGCCCGTACCGCGTTCATGACGACGTACCTGGTCCTGGGCGGCTTCTGGGTGGCCACGACCCTGGTGGGCGCGCTGGCCACGGACCGCGTGGACAACATCGACGCGTTCGGCCTGGACGCGGTGGGTCCGGCCATCTTCCTGGGGCTCCTGTGGCCCCGACTGCGCGAGGGCGGGCTGCGCACCTGGCTGATCGCGGCGCTGGGCGCGGGGCTCGCGCTGGCCACGACCCCGCTCATGCCGCCGGGGGTTCCGGTGCTGCTGGCCGCCTCCGCCGGGCTGCTCGCCTTCGTGGGCACCGACAACCGCACGGGCGCCACGGGGCGACCCGAGGGCGCCGACGAGACCGACCGGGCCGAGGGGGTGCGGTCATGACGATGTGGATCGCGCTGGTCGCCACCGCCGCCGGGTGCTACCTGCTCAAGTACGCGGGGCTGGCGGCCCCGCGCCGTCTGCTGGACAACCCGTGGCTGCGACGGTTCGCCATGGCGGTGCCCCTCGCGCTGCTGGCCGCGCTGATCGCCGTGCAGGCCCTGGGTGACGGCCAGGGCCTGCACTGGGACACCGCTCGCATGGCCGGGCTGGGAGCGGCCGCGCTCGCCCTGGTGCTGCGCGCGCCGTTCCTGGTGGTGGTCGTGGCCGCCGCCGGGACCACCGCCGCCCTGCGCGCCCTCGGAGTCGCCTAGCGTCCGGCGGGCCGGGCCCGTGCGATCTCCGGGGGCGGGAACGCCTCAATCTCAGTCCGTCGTCCCGGAGTCGCCGAGCTCGTCCCTGACCTGCGCGAACGCGGCCACCGCGGCGCGGACGTCGTCCTCGCTGTGAGCCGCCGACAGCTGGACCCGGATGCGCGCACGCCCCATGGGAACCACGGGGTAGGAGAACGCCGTCACGTACACGCCCTTCTCAAGGAGCGCCGACGCCATCCGGGCCGCCTCGGCCGCGTCCCCGATCATCACCGGCACGATCGCGTGTTCACCGTCCAGGACGTCGAAGCCCGCCGCGGTGATCGACTCCCGAAACAGTGCCGCGTTCCGGTTCAGCCTCGTCCTGAGGTCGTCGGCCTCGGAGAGCATGTCGAGCACGCGCAGGGAGGCGCCGACGATCATCGGGGCCAGTGAGTTCGAGAAGAGGTAGGGCCGCGACCGCTGCCGGAGGATCTCCACGATCTCGGCGTGCCCTGCCACGTATCCGCCGCTGGCTCCACCGAGTGCCTTGCCGAGCGTTCCGGTCACGATGTCCACGCGGTCCTGGACGCCGAACAGCTCCGGGGTTCCCTGCCCGTTCGGGCCGACGAAGCCGACGGCGTGGGAGTCGTCCACCATGACGAGCGCGTCGTAACGCTCCGCCAGGTCGCAGATCTCGTCGAGCGGGGCGAGGTAGCCGTCCATCGAGAACACGCCGTCCGTCACGATGAGCCGGTGGCGGGCGTTCGCGGCGGCGACGAGCTGCTTCTCCAGATCGGCCATGTCGCGGTTCTTGTACCGGTACCTGCCCGCCTTGCTGAGCCGGATCCCGTCGATGATGCTCGCGTGGTTCAGCTCGTCGGAGATCACCGCGTCCTCGGCGGTGAGGAGCGTCTCGAAGACTCCGGCGTTCGCGTCGAAGCACGAACTGTAGAGGATGGTGTCCTCGACCCGGAGGAACTCCGAGAGGCGTCGCTCCAGGCGCGCGTGCAGGTCCTGTGTGCCGCAGATGAACCGCACCGAGGCCATGCCGAAGCCCGATTCGTCGAGCGTGCGCTTGGCGGCGTCGATGAGGTCGGGGTGGTCGGCGAGGCCCAGGTAGTTGTTCGAGCAGAAGTTGAGGACGGAGTCGTCACCGACGCTGATCCGTGCGGACTGGGGGCCGCTGATCAACCGCTGGTCCTTGAACAGCCCCGCCTCCCTGATGCCCTCGATCTCACTCTTGAGGTGGTCGCGCATCGCTGAGTACACGTCAGTCTCCTACTCGTTGCTGATCGTCGTTGTGAGCGGTCCGGGCTGGGGGACCATCGGCGTGGTCCAGTCGATGACGACCTTTCCGCACCCGCCCGAGGCGGCGACCTCGAAGGCCTCCTCGTGCTGTTCGTAGCCGAACCGGTGGGTGATGATCGGACTGATGTCGAGGCCGTTCTCGAGCAGCACGGACATCGCGTACCAGGTGTCGAACATCTCCCGCCCGTAGATCCCCTTGACCGTGAGCATCCGGGTCACCACGGTCGCGAGGTCGACGGAGACGTCTTCGGCCGGCAGTCCGAGGACGGCGATACGGCCGCCGGGGCTCATGCTGGAGATCGCCGAGGCGAGGGCCCTGGGCTGGCCCGACATCTCGAACGCGACGTCGAACCCCTCCTTCATGTTGTTCGCCGCCATGACGTCGGCCAGGTCCTCCCGTGAGACGTCCACGGCGATCGTCGCGCCCATGTCCCGGGCCAACCCGAGTCTGTACGGGCTCAGGTCGGTCACGACGACGCTGCGCGCACCCGCGTGGCGCGCGGTCGCCGCGGCCATGATCCCGATCGGTCCCGCCCCGGTGACCAGGACGTCCTCGTTCATGACGGGGAACGACAGCGCCGTGTGCACGGCGTTGCCGAAGGGGTCGAAGATGGCGGCGACGTCGAGGTCGATCGGGATGCGGTGCACCCAGACGTTCGACTCAGGGAGGGCGACGTAGTCGGCGAACGCTCCGTTCGTGTGCACCCCCAGACCGATCGTGCGGATGCACAGGTGACGGCGCCCGGCCCGGCAGTTACGGCACTTGCCGCACACCAGGTGGCCCTCGCCGCTCACCAGGTCGCCGATCTTCACGTCGCTGACATCACCGCCGACGTCGACGACCTCACCGACGAACTCGTGTCCGAGGACGAGCGGCGGCTCGATCACGGACCGGGCCCAGTGATCCCAGGCTCTGATGTGGAGGTCGGTACCGCAGATTCCGGTACGCAGGACCTTGATGAGCACCTCGCCGCGACCGATCTCGGGGTTCTTGACGTCGGCCAGGATCAGCCCGGGCTCGCCGCGGAGTTTCGAAAGAGCCTTCATTCCCCCGATCATCACGTACTGGATATCATTAAGTCCATCACGAAGACCTGTAGAGAACCTTCCAGCTTTCCTTCAAAGGAGATCGTGTGATCGACCCGCGCCGCCTGCGCGTTCTCCAGGCAGTCGCGCTCCACGGCACCGTCACCGCCGCGGCCCGGTCGCTCTACCTGTCACCGTCGGCGGTGTCGCAACAGTTGTCGGCGCTGGAGCGCGAGGTCGGGCTCGACCTCTTCGAACGCCACGGACGCAACATCCGGCTGACCTCCTCGGGGACGGTCCTCGCCGGATACGCCGTGCAGGTGTCCGCGATCCTCGAGCAGGCGGAGGCCGATCTGGCCGCGTCGGCGCTCGGAGAGGTCGGCACCGTGAGCATCGCCGCGTTCCCGTCCGCGATCATCGAGGTCGTGGCTCCCGCTCTCCGCGCGCTTCGGGCCTCCGCCCCGCACCTGCGCGCGCACGTCACCGACGCGGAGGGCGCCGCCGCGCAACGGCTCCTGGCCGAGGGCCACGTGGACGTCTCGGTGTCGGTGGACTACCCGGAGGCCACGGTCTCGACCGCCCAGGAGTTCAGTCACGCACGTCTGTACTCGGAGCCGTTGGACGCGCTCGTGCCCTCGGACAGCGAACTCGCCGCCAGCACCCACCTGTCGCTGTCGCGTCTGGCCGGTGAAGCGTGGGTCACCCCGCTCCCGGGCAACCCGATCCACGACCTCACGCTCCTGGCGTGTCAGCAGGCGGGCTTCCAGCCACGCGTCGAGTCGGTCTCCAACGACTTCCGTGCGGTCAGCGCGCTCGTCGGCGCGGGCCTCGGCATCGCCCTCGCACCACGGTCGGCGATCGCCGCCATCGACCTGCCGCGCGTGAGCGTCGTGCCGCTGAGGGGACGACCGCCGAGAAGGCACGTGTTCGTCTCCGTTCGCCGCGGCACCGAAGGCCATCCCCTCGTGCACGCGGTGCTCAGCGAGCTGCACGAACACGCCCGGGCCCTCGAACCACGAAGGAGGCGCTCGGCGGCGCGGCCCCTCGACCACGAGGACGGAGGGGCCGCCTGACCGGTCGGCCCACGTGGGCGGGCGCCACTCCGGGCGGCTTGGGGCGGCTCGGGGTGAGTTGTCCACAGGCGGCGGCCCTCGGCCTTGACCGGCCCTGAGCCGCCTGCCAGAGTCAGCCGCATGTGTTCCGGGGCACACCCCCGCCCCCGGAGCGCGCTGAGTGGACCTTGCGACGATGGAAGGACCCGCCTCCATGGCCCCTGCCGCACCACGGCCCCAGCCCCCGACCGACACCGCAGCGCACGCGGCGGTCTCGGTCCTGGCCGCCGCCGGGATCAGACGGTGCTACACCGTCCCCGGTGAGAGCTTCCTCGAACTGGCCGACGCCATCGACCAGCACCCGGAGATGGCCCTGGTCTCCACCCGGCACGAGGGCGGCGCCGCCTTCATGGCCGAGGCAGAGGCCAAGCTCACCGGTGTCCCCGCCGTGGCCGCCGCCACCCGGGGCCCCGGCGCGGCCAACCTCGCGGTGGGCGTGCACACCGCCATGCAGGACTCCACCCCGATGATCGTGTTCCTCGGACAGGCGGAGACCGAGCGCCTGGGCCGCGAGGCCTTCCAGGAGGTGGACCTCACCGCCTTCTACGCACCCATCACCAAGTGGTCCACCACCGTGCACCGGGCGGACCGGCTGGCGGAGGTGACCGCGCGGGCGATCCGGATCGCCACCACCGGGAGGCCGGGGCCCGTGGCCATCGCGGTGCCCGGAGACCTGTTCGGGCAGCGGGTCGGCGCCCCGCCCGTACCGCGCGCCCCGCTGATCCCCCGGCCGCCGTTGGGCGAGGAGGACCGCGATCAGCTGGCCGCGTGGCTGGCCCGTGCGGTGCGCCCGGTGATCGTCGCGGGCGGCGGTGCGCGGGCGGCGCGCGAGGACCTCGTGCGCGTGGCCGAGCGCTACAGCGCCGGGGTGTACGCCGCCTGGCGACGCCAGGACGTCTTCCCCAACGACCACCCCCTCTACCTGGGCCACCTGGGGCTGGGCGCGCCGAGCGCGGTTCTGGGCGCCCTGGCCGACGCCGACGCCGTCCTGGTGGTCGGCTGCCGGATGAGCGAGACGACCACCCAGGGGTACCGGCTGCCCGAGTCGGACGGCCGCACCAGAGTGGCGCAGATCGACATCGACCCCGCGCAGGTGGGGGCAACCAAGGACGTGTGGCTCGGGGCTGTGGCCGACTCCGGCGAGGCGCTGCGCGCGCTGGCCGGGGCGCCGGTGACGGTGGCCTACCGGGACTGGAGCGCGGCCCGTCGGCTGTGGGTCGAGAGCGCCACCGTCCCGCCCGAGGCGGAGCGGCACCGGGGTCCCCGTATGCACCCGTGGTCGGTGATCGCGGGCATGCGAGAGGTCCTGCCCGAGGACGCCCTGATCACCAACGACGCGGGCAACTTCGCGTCCTTCCTGCACCGGGGCTGGTGGTACCGGCATGCGGACACGCAGTTGGCGCCGACCAGCGGCGCCATGGGATACGCGGTGCCCGCCGCCGTGGCCGCCAAGCTCGCCGCTCCGGAGCGGACCGTGGTGGCGGTGGCTGGTGACGGCGGCGCGCTGATGACCGGGCAGGAGCTGGAGACGGCGGTGCGCCACGGGGCGGCGATCACGGTGGTGGTGTTCCAGAACGGGCTCTACGGCACGATCGCCATGCACCAGGCCCGCGAGCTGGGCAGGATCGCGGGGACGCAGATCAGCGGACCGCTGGACCTGGCCGGGTACGCCAGGGCGCTGGGGGCCAGGGGCGCCACCGTGCACACCCGCGAGGAGTTGGAGAAGGCCCTGAGCGAGGCGGTGGGCGCGGACCTGCCCACCCTGGTGGACGTGCGCACCGATCCGGAGGTGATCAGCCCGACCGCCACCATGGCGGACCTGCTCGGCGAGGCCTGAGGGTTGGGCGGGGCGGCCCGATCGGTTCGCCCCGCCCGGCGGTCGGGTCCGTGCGCGCACCGGCTCTCTCCGCCCCAGCCGACCAAGTCGAGTCCAGGCGCCGGGGATCACCGCACGCAGCTCCGGACTCAGCTTCACCGCCTGCCACCCGCCACCCAGCCCTCGCGGCTCAGACCTGAGGGCCCGTCACTGGTGTTCGGGGCTCTGCTCGACGCCCGGAATCCGGGGTTCGCGCCCAAGGCCCGCCACCCAGGGCCCTCTGCTCGGGGTCCACCCCTCAGGTCTCGGGGCTCAGAGTTCGCTCCGCTCCACCTGGGGTTCGTCGCCAGGGATGCTCCCGGGGCACGGAGCTCGAACCATGGGCTCCCCACGCCACGCCTGGGGCCGGGTGGGACGGCCAACTTGGGTAAGGGCACCGTCCCGGCGACACCGCCGGGGCGGACCTCCGACAGAAATCCCTTCCCGCTCGAAAGAACAGAGGAACCGTCGAACGGCCCGCGCGCCGGATCACTCCGTGTAGGCGGCGGCCGCCTCGCGCAGGGCTCTGACCACGGCCCTGATGGCCGGGCGCCGGGAGGCGTCGGTGCGCCAGAACACGTAGACCTGGCGGACCATCGCGGGCTGCACGGGGACCACCGTCACACCCTCGGGCAGGGGTCCCCGGCCCAGTCGCGGCATCACGGCGGCGCCGATCCCGGCCGCGATGAGGGCCAGCTTGGTCTGGTGCTCCTCCACCGAGTGGATGATGTGGGGTTCGGCCCCTCGGCCCCGGATGATGTCGTGCAGCCAGTCGTCGCAGATGGACCCCTTGGTCCAGCTGATCCACGGCAGGTCCAGGATCTCGTCCAGCTCCAGGATCTCCCGGTGGGCCAGCGGGTGGTCCGAGGGCAACGCGATGTCGCCGACGTCCTCCATGAGAGAGGCACGGGTCATCCCCTGGGGCAGTTGGAGGGGTGCTCCCATCCAGTCCACGACCAGGGCGAGGTCGGCGTCGGCGCGCGCCATAGCCGGGACGCTCTCCTGGGGCTCGTCCTCGTGGAGTTCGACCCGTAGTCCGG
This sequence comes from Nocardiopsis sp. SBT366, assembly GCF_001083815.1. Classification (NCBI taxonomy): domain Bacteria; kingdom Bacillati; phylum Actinomycetota; class Actinomycetes; order Streptosporangiales; family Nocardiopsidaceae; genus Nocardiopsis; species Nocardiopsis sp. SBT366. Next base: position 36,886 of record NZ_LAVM01000027.1, read on the forward strand.
GGTGGGCCTCGCGCAGGGCGGGCAGGGCGGCGGGCAGCAGTCCCCGCACCGCCGTGGGGGTGGCGGACAGGCGCAGATGCCCGGTGACCTCGCCCCGGTGGGCCTCCAGGTCCGCCTCGGCGCGGTGGACCAGGGACAGGATGCGGGAGGTGTGCTCCACCAGGAGTTCGGCGGCGTCCGTGAGGCGCACCCCCCGCCCGTTGCGCTCGACCAGTGGTTGGCCGACCTCGCGTTCGAGTTTGGTCAACTGCTGGGAGACGGCGGAGTTGGTGACGTGGAGGGCCTGGGAGGCCGCGCTGAGGGACCCGTGGGCGGCGATGGCGTGCAGGACCCGGAGCCGGTCGACACTGAGCATGTAAGCAACGCTAAGGCACGAGTTTAGAAATACGAAGTAGACCTAAGGGATCGTGCACAGATAGAAACATCCCATGTCCACTCTTCCCGGCACCGTCGCCTCCTCCCCGCCGGTCGTCGCACCGCGCGGAGCCCCGTTCCTGAGCTGGCGCGCCAAGTTCGTGCTGCTCGCGCTCATCTGGGGCATGAGCTTCGTCCTGATCCGGATCGGCGCGGAGGTCCTCGCGCCGCTCCAGCTCGCCCTCGGGCGCATGGGGACCGGTGCCCTGGCCCTGCTCGCCGTCCTCGTCCTGAGCCGGGGGCGCCTGCCGTCCTCACCACGGCTCTGGGGCCACATGTTCGTGGCCGCCCTGCTGCTGAACACCATCCCGTTCACCCTGTTCGGCTACGCCGGGAAGCTCATCCCGTCCGCCCTGATGGGGATCGTCAACGCCTCCACCCCGCTGTTCGCCGTGGTGTTCGCCATGCTGATCCTGAGCGACGAACGACCCGACCGCACCCGCCTCCTCGGCCTGGGCATCGGCTTCCTGGGGGTCCTCACCGTCTTCGGCGTCTGGAACTCGCTCGGCCAGGTGAACGTCTCCGACGACGACGCGCTGCTCGGCATGCTCCTGGTGGTGGGAGCCACCGTCTGCTACGGGATCGGGACCCCCTACCTGCGCCGGTTCGTGGCGGGAAGCCCGCACACCGCGCTGGAGCTGAGCTCCCTCCAGATGCTGCTCGGCACCCTGCCCCTGCTGGTGCTGACCCCGCTGCTCACCGAGGCCCCCACCGAGCTGACCTGGCGGGTCGCCCTCGCCGTGACCGCTCTGGGCGTGTTCGGCACCGGGTTCGCCTACATCCTCAACTACGCCATCGTCCGGGCCGCGGGCGCCACCGTGGCCACCACCGTCACCTACGTCGTCCCGGTGGTCGCCGTCACCGCCGGTGTCGTCCTGCTCGGCGAGACCCTGACCTGGAACCAGCCGGTGGGGGCGCTCGTGATCATCCTGGGAGCGGCGCTGTGCCAGCGCGTCCTGCACGTCCGCCGCCCGGCCCCGGTGGGGCAGGACGGCGGAGGAGGCCGGGAGGGGAGTGGCGCGCGCTAGTCCTCGCGGAGCAGCTCCACGGCGGCGCGCAGGTCGTCGGGGTAGGGGCTGGAGAACTCCACCGGGCGGTGCTCGGTGGGGTGGTCGAAGCCCAGTCGCACCGCGTGCAGCCACTGGCGCCTGACCCCCAGCCGCTCGGCGAGGGTCGGGTCGGCGCCGTAGAGGTAGTCGCCCACACAGGGGTGGCGCAGCGCGGACATGTGCACCCGGATCTGGTGGGTGCGGCCCGTCTCCAGCTTGATCTCCAACAGGCTGGCGGCCCGGAAGGCCTCCTGGGTGTCATAGTGCGTCACCGAGGGGCGGCCTCCAGCGACCACGGCCCAACGGCCGTCACCGGCCGGGTGACGGTCGATCGGGGCGTCGACGGTGCCGCGCAGCGGGTCAGGGTGGCCCTGGACCAGCGTGTGGTACCGCTTGTCCACGGTGCGCTCCTTGAACGCCCGCTTGAGCACGCTGTAGGCGGTCTCGCTCTTGGCCACGACCATCAGGCCGGTGGTGTTGGCGTCCAGCCGGTGCACGATGCCCTGGCGCTCGGCCGCGCCGCTGGTGGCCAGCTGCACGCCCGAGGCCAACAGGCCCTCCAGCACGCTCGGGCCGGTCCAGCCGACCGTGGGGTGCGCGACCACGCCGACCGGCTTGTCCACCACGATGATGTCGGTGTCCTCATGCACGATCCGCATACCGGGGACCGCCTCGGCCCGGGGTACCGGGGCGGTGGGCGGCGGCGGGAGGGTGACCTCCAGCCAGGCACCGGCACTCACCCGGTCGGACTTGCCCGCCTCGGAGCCGTCGAGGAGGACCCCGCCGTCACCGATGATCTCGGCCGCGCGGGTGCGGGACAGCCCGAACATCCGCGCGATGGCGGAGTCGAGCCGGTCCCCCTCCAGTCCGTCAGGGACGGGCAGGCTTCTCATGTCGCTCATGCGCCCTTCCCTTCGTCGTTGTCGTCGCGGTCCTTCTGGGTGCCCTCGTCCGGCTCGGCGGCCTCGTCCTCGGCCCTCGTGCCGTCCAGGTTGAGCCCCTTGAACGTGAGCGCCACCACCAGGCAGGCCCCGACCACCACGCAGGAGTCGGCCAGGTTGAACACCGGGAAGCTCCCGACGCTGATGAAGTCGACGACCGCGCCCGTTCCGGGTGTCTCGCCACGGAAGTAGCGGTCGACGAGGTTCCCGGCGGCGCCGCCCATCATCAGTCCGAGGGTCGCGCCCCACCACAGGCTGCGCACGCGCCAGCCAATCCACGCGATCGCGAGGACCACGATGGTGGCGATGGCGGTGAACACCCAGGTGTAGCCGGTGCCGAGCGAGAACGCGGCACCGGTGTTGTAGACCAGGGTGAACTGGACGAAGCTGCCGAGGACGTCGAGGCGCTCGCCCTGGGAGAAGGTGGCGAGCACCCACTCCTTGGTGACGAAGTCAGCGACGATCGCGGTCAGCGCGACCAACAACAGGAGTACGTACCTGCGCGGCCGGGCGACGGTGTTGTCGGTCGTGGTCATGTTGCTGTCCCCGGAGGGCTCTACCTCAGTCAGCGACGCTCCTCGCGCTGTTTGCAGTTGACGCACAGGGTGGCGCGTGGAAAGGCCTGTAGACGTGCCTTCCCGATCGCCTGGCCGCATGACTCACAGACCCCGTAGGTCCCCGCGTCCATCCGTTCGATCGCCCGCTCGCTCTTGGCGAGCAGGTCACGAGTATTGTAGGCCAACGCCAGATCGTGTTCGCGCTGGAAGGTCTTGGCTCCGGCGTCCGCGGGGTCGTCGCCCGCACCCTCGACCGGATCGGTGAGCCGCTCGGCGAGCGCCTCCTCGCCCTCCCTGAGTTCCGCCCGCTGGGCCGCGATCTCGCCCTCCAGCTGCTTCCGGACCTGAGCGAGCTCCTCCGACGTCCAGGGCTCCTCGCCCGGTCGCACCGGCAGCGCCGCCGCCTCGGTGGCCTTCATCGCACTCCCCCTCCGCGTACCCACGGCCCCGCACCCCTCCTGAACTGGGGGGTCTCCCCTTCGGAACGGCCGTGAGTGGTGCCGTGAGCCTAGGCAATCCACCGGTCCAAGGCAACGATCCCGGCGGTGCGGTGCGGATGGAGGCGGGAGCCCACTCCCCAGGTGTCACTCCGCCACGGCGTAGCCGCCGTAGTCCTCGGCGAGCAGCCGCAGGTGGGGTTCGTCGAACACCGCCGAGCCGCCGTGCGGTCCGGTCAGCACCTCGATCACCCAGTCGACGTCCTCGGCGTCGTCCTCCCCCGCGAGCATGTCCCGGTACACCCTGCACGGTTCGTAACCCTGCTCCTGGAGCTGCTCGGCGAGCTCCTCCGCGTCCTCGCGGTCGGCCAGGGTCACCAGCACCGCGCCCCGTGTCCGCTCCGCCATGGCCGCACCCCCAACTAAAGCGCGGCGCGCCTGGCCGCACTGCGTTATCCTGAAGTCGTGTCGATGGGGACGAGTAACGCTGGCCCCGACCGGACGGACACAGCCTAGAGGGGGCTGGACCGCCCAAGCGACCCGGGGACGGTGCGAGCCCGGGGGCAACGACCAGCGCGAAGATCACCCCGGAGCCGTCGGAAGAAAAGGTCGCGCGCACCGCGCGCACCCCAGTAGAACCGGCACGAACCCAACGAAGTGGGACCCGCCACCGATCCGCCCAGCGGACCCGGACGCGGCTCCAAGGAGGGTGGTACCGCGGGGCCCGGCCTCGTCCCTCCGTCAGGAACACCCCTGATGGAGAAAGGTACGACGGTGACCGACGACCCCCGGCCCGAATCCCGCGCGCTGCCCCAGCTGCCCGCCCAGATCGACCTGCCCGCGACGGAGCGCGAGATCCTCGGCCGCTGGTCGAAGGAGAACGTCTTCCAGCGCTCCCTCGAACAGACGCGCGGCAACGAGAACTGGGTGTTCTACGAGGGCCCGCCCACCGCGAACGGCCAGCCCGGCGTGCACCACGTCGAGGCCCGCGCCTTCAAGGACGTCTTCCCGCGGTTCCGCACCATGCGCGGCTACCACGTCGACCGCAAGGCCGGCTGGGACTGCCACGGCCTGCCCGTCGAGGTCGCCGTGGAGAAGGAACTCGGACTCAGCGGCAAGAAGGACATCGAGGCCTTCGGCATCGCCGAGTTCAACGAGCGCTGCCGCGAGTCGGTCCTGCGCAACGTGGACGCGTTCACCGCCATGACCGAGCGCATGGGCTACTGGGTGAACATGGACGACGCCTACCGCACCATGGACCCGCAGTACGTGGAGTCGGTCTGGTGGGCGCTCAAGCAGATCTGGGACAAGGGCCTGCTGGTCCGCGACTACCGGATCAGCCCCTACTGCCCCCGCTGCGGCACCACGCTCTCCGACCACGAGCTGGCCCAGGGCTACGAAACCGTCACCGACCCGTCGGTGTACGTGCGCTTCCCCATCACCTCGGGGCCGCTGGCCGCTCCCGAGCACCCCACCTCACTGCTGGTGTGGACGACCACCCCGTGGACCCTGGTGTCCAACACCGCCGTGGCCGTGCACCCGGACGTCCGGTACGTGGTGGCCACCAACGGCGACGAGCGGCTCGTGGTCGCCGAACCGCTGTTCGGGAAGGTCCTCGGTGAGGGCTGGGAGCTCACCGGCGAGAGCTACGAGGGCGACGAGATGGAGCGGTGGACCTACCAGCGCCCCTTCGACCTCGTGCCCTTCGACGAGCCCGCGCACTACGTGGTGCTCGCCGACTACGTCACCGTCGAGGACGGCACGGGTCTGGTCCACCAGTCCCCCGCCTTCGGCGCCGACGACATGCTGGTCTGCCGCTCCTACGGCCTGCCCGTGGTCAACCCGGTCCGCCCGGACGGCACCTTCGAGGCCGAACTCCCCCTGGTGGGCGGGGTGTTCTTCAAGGAGGCCGACAAGACGCTGGTCCGCGACCTCAAGGATCGCGGCCTGCTCTTCCGCCACCTGAACTACGAGCACTCCTACCCGCACTGCTGGCGCTGCCACACCGCGCTGCTCTACTACGCGGTCCCGTCCTGGTACATCCGCACCACCGCCGTCAAGGACGAACTCCTCGCACAGAACGACGTCACCAACTGGGTGCCGGAGAACGTCAAGGAGGGCCGCTTCGGCGAGTGGCTGCGCGGCAACGTCGACTGGGCGCTGTCCCGCAACCGCTACTGGGGCACCCCGCTGCCGATCTGGGAGTTCCCCGACGGCCGCCGGATCTGCGTGGGCTCCCTGGAGGAGCTGAGCGAGCTCAGCGGCCAGGACCTGTCCAACCTGGACCCGCACCGCCCGTTCGTCGACGACATCGTCATCCCCGACCCCGACGCCGACCCGTCCCTGCCCGAGGACCAGCGGGTGGCCCGCCGCGTGCCCGAGGTCATCGACGCCTGGTTCGACTCCGGTTCCATGCCGTTCGCCCAGTGGGGCGCACCGCACCAGAACAAGGAGACGTTCGAGGAGAATTTCCCCGCGCAGTACATCTCCGAGGCCATCGACCAGACCCGCGGCTGGTTCTACTCGCTGCTCGCGGTGAGCACCCTGGTGTTCGGCCGCAACTCGTTCGAGAACGTGGTCGTGCTCGGCCACATCCTCGCCGAGGACGGCCGCAAGATGAGCAAGCACCTGGGCAACGTCATGCAGCCCATCCCGGTGATGGACCGCCACGGCGCCGACGCCCTGCGCTGGTTCATGCTGGCCAGCGGCTCACCGTGGACCGCCCGGCGGGTCGGCCACGCCGCCCTGGAGGAGATCGTCCGCAAGGTGCTGCTGACGTACTACAGCACCACGTCGTTCCTCACCCTGTACGCCAACGCCGGGAACGGCTGGGACCACTCGAAGCTGGCCGACGCGCCCGCCCCGCAGGACCGCCCGGTGCTCGACCGCTGGCTGCTCTCGGAGCTGAACGAGGTCGTGCGGGACGTCACCAAGGCGATGGAGGAGTTCGACACGACAGGGGCCGGGCGCCGCCTGACCGCGTTCGTGGACGACGTCTCCAACTGGTACGTGCGCCGTTCCCGCCGCCGGTTCTGGGGCGGAGCCGACACCCCTGAGGGCGCGGCCGCCTTCGCGACGCTGTTCGAGGCACTGGAGACCGTCACGCTGCTGATGGCGCCGATCGTCCCGTTCCTGACCGAGCACGTGTGGTCGGCGCTGCGCCGCCCGGAAGCCGCCGACTCGGTGCACCTGGCGTCGTGGCCCCGGGTGAACGAGGAGCTGATCGACACCGAGCTGTCGAAGAACATGGCGCTCACCCGCCGTCTGGTGGAGCTGGGCCGGTCCGCGCGGGTCGACTCGGCCATGCGCACCCGTCAGCCGCTGGCCCGCGCCCTGGTGGGCGCCCCGGGCTTCGCCGACCTGCCGGACCAGTTGCGCGGCCAGGTGGCCGAGGAGCTCAACGTGACCGGTCTGGACGCACTGTCCTCGGTCGGCGGTGACCTCGTTGACTACGTGGTCAAGCCGAACTTCCGTGCTCTGGGCAAGCGGTTCGCCAAGCGCACGCCGCTGGTGGCCAAGGCCATCCAGGCTGCCGACCCGGCCGCCCTGGTCGCGCAGGTCCGTGACACCGGTTGGGCGCAGGTGCGGGTCGAGGACGAGCCGGTCGAGGTCAGCGCCGACGAGGTACTGGTGACCGAACAGCCCCGCGAGGGCTGGGCGGTGGCCTCCGAGGCCGGTGAGACCGTGGCCCTGGACCTGGAGCTGACTCCGGAGCTGCGGCGTGCCGGTCTGGCCCGCGAGATGGTCCGGATGCTCCAGGAGGCCCGTAAGAACAGCGGTCTGGACGTGTCGGACCGGATCCACGTGTGGTGGACCACCGGCGACGACGCGATCCGTGAGGCGCTGACCGAGCACGGTCGGACCATCGCCGGTGAGGTGCTCGCCGACGCCTTCGTGGCCGGTGTGGCCGAGGACGCTCCGCACTCGGCGGAGTCGGATGAGTTCGACGTGGTCTTCGCCTTCCGCCGCGCCTGACGTCAATCCCCGCGACGTCGAAGGGCCCCGCTCGAAATAGTGAGCGGGGCCCTTTCGTGTTCCGGGGTCAGGCGGAGAGGGAGGAGTCCGGTTCCCTGGTGCGTCCGGAGTCCTCCACCCGGTCCTGCGGTTCCTCGGGGCCTTCGGGTGTGTCGGTCTCCTGGGCCGAGGCGTCCTCGGGCTCCTCGTGGACGGGTTCGTCCTCGTCCTCGCGGGCGCTCTCCGGAGCCGCGTGCGCCTCCAGGGCCTCCTGGGAGCTCTCGGCCTCCACGATCTGGGGTTCCTGCTCAGGCTCGACCTGCTCGGACCCGGCCCGCTCGGTCTCGGCCTCCACAGTCCGGGTGTCCTGCTCGGCCTCGGACTCCACAATCTGGGGATCCTGCTCAGGCTCGACCTGCTCGGAAACCTGGCGGAGCTCGGTTTCCTCGGGGTCGTCGTCACGTGTGTCGAGGAGGGCCGCATAGGCCAGGGACGCTTCCACGTCCTCGGAGTGGTCCGGGGCCTCGGACGATTCCAGGTCCTCGGGGCCGTGTTCCCCGGGCGCCCGATCCTCCTGGACGGGCTGCTGCGCGTGCGCCTCGTCATCGCTCTCGGGGAGCGACGCGGCATCCGCGGTGGTCTCTTCGGCGGGGGACTCCTCGACGGAGGTCTGCTCTTGCGCCCTCTCGGGTTCGATGGCGGACGTTTCCGGTTCCCTCACCGGTTCGGTCTGCGCCACGGCGGCCACGGGCTCCCACGCGTCCTCGACCTCGATCGGGTCCGGCGCGGCCTCGTGGGGTGCCTCCCTCTCGGGGGTCTCCTCGACCCGCGGGGGTTCGTCCGATCCGTCGGGTTCTGGGACGGTCTCGGTCTTCTCGGAGTGCTCTTCCGGCTTCGGCCCGGCTTCCGGCTCGACGACCGGTTCGGGCCAACTCCCCATGGTGGGGGTCTGCCAGCGGGGAACCTCGAACTCCGCTTCCTCTTCGTTCTCCTCGGCGGCCGCGACGCGCGACTCACCGAGCGCGTGCCCCGTGGACACGGGGGGCTTCGTAACGGCGGATTCCCGCACCGGCTGCTCAGCCGGTGCGGGTACGCGCCCGGAGTACTCCGGTTCCCACTGTGTGCCCGGTACCGCGCCGACCGCCGAAGCGGCGGCCACCACGGGGACGGACGACTTCCCCAAACCGTCCGTCCGCGCCGTGTCCGAACTGCTCCCGCCGAACCGTCCCTGGATGAGCGCGCCCAACAGAAGAAGGACGCTCAACCCGCCGAGTCCCAGGGCGAAGTACACCAGGGTGGGCTCGGCGAGCACCAGGGCGGCCGCGATGACGACAAGGGCCGCCAGTACCGCCACGGTGGCGAGGAGGCTAAGGATCACGGGTCGACCAGGGCCTTTACACGTGTGGAGCCGGAGTTTTCAGTTGTTCGGAGCCGCATCCGCTGACAGGTCAGCGACGCTCGTGCGGGGCCTCACCCGGGTGGAAACCACCGTGCTGGGCGGGCTCGGGCTGACCGAACGGGTTACCGCCGGGGCCGGGGCCGTGCTGCTGGAGCGCGGGGGTCCCACCGGACTGGGGGGCCATCGTCTGGAACCCACCCGTGGTGTTCGGGTTGGGCTCGATGGACTTGCCCTCCTCGTTGAGCTCGCGCAGCTGACGCTCGAAGTAGTCCTTCAGGCGGCTGCGGTACTCGCGCTCGAAGTCCTTGAGCACGTTGACCTTGTGCTCGAGCTCCTCGCGCTGCTGGACCAGGCTGCCCATGACCTGACGGTGGCGCTCCTGGGCGTCACGGTCGAGGTTCTCGGAGCGGGCCCGGGCCTCGCCGATGATCTGGTCGGCCTGACGGCGCGCCTTGCCGAGGATGTCCTCGGACTCGTGGCGGGCACGGCCCAGGGTCTCGTCCGCCTCACGGCGGGCGTCGGAGATCGCCTGGTCGGCGGTCTGCTGCGCGAGGGCCAGGACGCGGGCTGCCGTGTCCATGTTCTCCTCGCCGCCCATGGCCAGGTTGGCGCCGGTCATGCCCATCTGCGGCTGCGGCGCGGGCGCCTGGGGCTGCGGCTCGACGGGCTGCTGCGCCTGGACGGGCTCCGGGCGCATCTGCTCCATCTGCTGCTGCGGGGCCTCGGGAGCCTGCTCCTGCTGCTGGAAGTCCTGCATACCGGCGTTGGGGACCTTGCCCCTCAGGCACTCGGCCAGCTTGCCGCGCAGTTCCTCGTTCTCCTGGATGAGGCGGTCCAGCTCGGACTCGACCTCGTCGAGAAAGGCGTCGACCTCTTCTTCGTCGTACCCCGGCCGGAGCCGGGTGGTACTGAACTGCTTGTTCCGCACATCAGCGGGTGTCAGCGGCATGTTCGTCTCCTTGGCGCGCTTGGAGTCTGTCCGTAGGGACGCTACCTGATCGTGACCTTACGGCAATCCAGATCATGACCAAGACCACATATCGGAATCCAGGGCGGCCATTTCCGCCCTCCAACCCCTACGACAGGTTGACCATCAGGCCCCTCAGAACGCTCTGAAGGATGATCACGGCGAAGAAGAGAATCAGCACACTCAGGTCGAGTGCGACGCTTCCCAGCCGGACCGGCTTGATGAACCTGCGTAGGAACCTCAGTGGCGGGTCGGTGATCGTGTAGACGATCTCGGCGAGCACGAGCACGAACCCGGTCGGCCGCCAAGTCCTGGAGAAGGACATCACCATCTCCAACACCACCCGCGCTATCAGCACGAAGACAAACAGCTGAAGCAGAAGCAGCAGCACGTACAGGACCATACTCACGGTCGTTCCCCGACCCAATCTCTGGACAAATGTGATGATCTAGCTCTGATTGAAGAACCCTCGCTCGGCGATCCGCGCCTTGTCTTCGGCGGTCACCTCGACGTTGGCCGGGGACAGCAGGAACACCTTGTTCGTCACGCGTTCGATACTGCCATGGAGACCGAAGATCAGACCAGCCGCGAAGTCGACCAGACGCTTGGCGTCACTGTCGACCATCTCGGTCAGGTTCATGATCACCGGTGTACCTTCCCGGAAGTGCTCTCCGATCGTACGCGCCTCGTTGTAGGTGCGTGGATGGAGCGTGGTGATCCGAGCGAGGTCGGCTGTTGAGGCTGTCGTGGTCGTTCCACCGCGCCGTTCACCCGTTCCCAGGTAGTCGCCGGTGTCCGTCACAGCGTCGCCTCGTGTTTCCTCGCCTCGCGGAGTGGCGGCGTCGCGGTCACGCTGCTCCTCCACGCCCTCGTCGAAATCGTCGAACTCATCATATTCGTCCGCATAGCGGTGATCGTAACGGTCGTCCTCCACGAGGCCGAGGTAGACCGCCATCTTGCGCATCGCGCCGGCCATCTCATGTCCTCCGTCGTCCCCGCGGCGTTCTCACCGCAGCCGACTCCTCCGTCGTTTCCAGCCCCTGCGCCCCGCCTCAGCGGGGTGTTCGTCCATTCGGGCGAACGCCACAGACGGGCCCCAAGGTCTATGTGGGGACATTACCCCACGATCGGTCCCCGAGCGCCAAGCAACGCCGTGCCGAGCCGCAGGTGTGTCGCGCCTCTTCCGATCGCGGCCTCCAGGTCCCCGCTCATCCCGGCGGAGATCACCGTCGCCTGAGGGTAGCGATCCCGAATCCGCCCCGCCACCTCGTTGAGGACGGCGAAGGCCGCGTCGGGGTCACCGCCGAGCGGTGCCACCGCCATCACTCCCCCGAGGGTGAGCGCCTCGTGCCCGTCGATGCTCTCCGCGAGGGCGGGCGCGTCGGCGGGATCGACTCCGCCGCGCGGGCCGAGGACCCCGGCCCGCGAGTCGGAGTCCAGGTTGATCTGGACCAGACAGGTCAGTCTCCGTTCGGCCGCCGCGGCCCGGTCCCCCAGCGCGCGGGCCAGCTTCGCCCGGTCCACGGAGTGCACGACGTCGGCGTAGGACGCCACGGAGCGAGCCTTGTTGCTCTGGAGTTGTCCGACGAAGTGCCAGGTCAGGTCGAGATCAACGGTCTCCGCCGCTTTGGGAGCGGCCTCCTGGTCGCGGTTCTCACCGACGTCCGTGACACCGAGCGAGGCGAGAATACGCACATCACTGGCCGGATAGGTCTTGGTCACGCCGATCAGCGACACCTCCGAGGGATCGCGGTCGGCCCGGTGGCAGGCCGCCTCGATCCTGGCCCGCGCGGCCGTGAGGTTGGCGCGGATCTGCTCGGTGCGCTCGGGGTCGGTCTGTGACACGGTCGTTCGTTCCTTCTGGGGTAGGAGGGGCGGCGCGGGACCGGAACCGGCCGCTGGGGGCGGCCCGCTCGGGCGAGTCGGCGGTCAGGTGCGCCAGAGGAAGGAGGCGAACCTGCCGGTGGGCGCGTCGCCCCGGTGGGAGAAGAGTTCGGGGGTCTCCAGGGTGCAGCGCCCGTCGGTGATGATGTCGGTGACGCCGACCCCGCGCAGTTGCGCGGTGACGGCGGCGACCATGTCCACGCCGGTGGTGCCCTGGCGCGTGGTCGAGGCGGCCTCGGGTGTGCGCTCGGCGGTCTCGGCCTGGAGCTCGGGCGGGACCTCGTAGCAGCTGCCGCAGATGGCGGGGCCGAGGAAGACGGTGATGTGGCCGGGTCGGGCTCCCTGGGCGACCATGGTGTCGACGAGGTTGGCCGCGACTCCGTGCGCGGTGCCCTGTCGACCGGAGTGGGCCGCCCCCAACACACCGGCGACGGCGTCCGTGGCGAGCACCGGCAGGCAGTCGGCGGCCATCGAGGCCAGGACCAGGTCCGGGCGGGTGGTGACCACCCCGTCGCAGGTACCGACCCCGCCGGGTTCGGTCGCCACGAGAACGTCCGCGCTGTGCACCTGGTTCATCCACACGACCCGGTCGACGTCGAACCCGAGCTCCTGGGCCGCGCGTCGGCGGTTGGCGGTGACCGCTTCCCGGGTGTCACCGGACCCGAGCCCGAGATTGAGCGAGTCGAACGGCGGCTGGCTCACGCCGCCCTTGCGTTCGGTGACCGCGGCACGGACACCGTGCCCCAGGTCGATGACGTTGCCCATCGGCGCGACGTTGTCCTTCCCTCTGCCCCGTGGGCGGAGGAGTGACGGCGGGTCGCCCCAGCCGCCCTCCGCCGCGCCCCACCGAGGGCGGCGACGGCCCCGCCGCAGATGGGTCGGGGCCGCTGACACGTCGATGGTACCGGGGTGGTGCGGGACTACTTGAGGAACTCCGGGACGTCCAGGTCGTCCGGGTCGTCGAAGATGACCCGGCGGCGGGGCGTGGGAACCTCGCTGCGGCGCTCGGAGGCCTCCGACACCGCGTGGACGTGGTTCGCCTGCTCCTCCGGCTCAGCGGCCTCGGGCTCCGGGACGGTGGTCTCCTCCGCCTGGACCGGCTCCGGCTCGGCCGACTCGGGCTCGGCGTTCGGGACCGGGTAGCCGTTGCCCTGGACCGGCTCGGCCGGGGCCTGCTGGGGCTCGGGACGGACCGGTTCCGGGGTCACCGCGGGCTGGACCGGCGGCATGGCGGGCCGAGGAGCCTCCTGCACCGGCTGGGCCGGGCGGGACGGAGCGATCCACGGCATGCTGGTGGCCGGCGCCCCGCTCGCGTCCGTGCCGGGGGGCGTCGCCTTCGCGTACGACTCCTCCCTGCCGGACGTGATGCCTGCCGTGGGGGCGACGGCCTCAGGAGGGTCCACCGGCTGGCGCTCCCGCGTGGCGGCGGGGCTGGACACCTCGGGCTCGTCGAAGCCCGCCGCGATCACGGTGACCCGGACCTCGTCGCCCAGGGCGTCGTCGATGACGGCGCCGAAGATGATGTTGGCCTCGGGGGCCGCCGAGTTGGCGACCAGCTGCGCCGCCTCGTTGATCTCGAACAGTCCGAGGTCGGAGCCGCCCTGGATGGACAGCAGCACGCCGTGTGCGCCGTCGATGCTCGCTTCCAGCAGGGGCGAGGAGATCGCCAGTTCGGCCGCTGCGACCGCCCTGTCGTCCCCTCTCGCCGATCCGATCCCCATCAGCGCCGATCCTGCCCCGGACATGACCGACTTGACGTCGGCGAAGTCCAGGTTGATCAGGCCCGGCGTGGTGATCAGGTCGGTGATGCCCTGGACACCGGAGAGCAGGACCTGGTCGGCCGCCTTGAAGGCGTCCAGGACGCTGACCTGGCGGTCCGAGATGGACAGCAGCCGGTCGTTGGGGATGACGATGAGGGTGTCGACCTCTTCACGGAGCATCGCTATCCCCGACTCGGCCTGGGTGGCCCTCCGCTTGCCCTCGAAACCGAAGGGACGGGTGACCACACCGATGGTGAGTGCCCCGAGGGAGCGGGCGATGTTGGCCACGACCGGAGCTCCCCCCGTGCCGGTGCCACCTCCCTCACCAGCGGTGACGAAGACCATGTCGGCCCCCTTGAGGACCTCCTCGATCTCCTCGCGGTGATCCTCGGCGGCCTTGCGGCCGACATCGGGGTTGGCGCCTGCGCCAAGGCCACGGGTGAGCTCACGGCCGACGTCGAGCTTGACGTCCGCGTCGCTCATCAGCAGCGCTTGGGCATCGGTATTGATCGCGATGAACTCGACGCCCTTGAGCCCCTCTTCGATCATTCGGTTGACGGCGTTGACACCGCCGCCGCCGATACCGACGACTTTGATGACCGCGAGGTAGTTCTGCGGTGCTGCCACGACGAGGGGCCTTTCCGCTCGCTTACGCCGTTCCGTCTCCGCGTCCGCTGGCCGTGGGCCATCGGGTGCGCCGGCGGTCCGGCATCCGGTTCTACAGTGTGCGTTTCGGGTACCCCCGCACAGTGCCCGGAGGCGACCGTGAGTTGGGAGACCCGGGGCCACCGAAGACCGTTCTCGAACGGTTCTCGTGTACCCCTGAAAGCGTGTCTTACTGCGTTGTTGACGTTGGTTGTGCTTCCCGACAGTAAGCGGACCGTCGGGTGCGGGCAACCGGTGACGACTTCAGCCTAACGGCGTATAACGCGAGGAAGCGAAGTGCGCACTCGGCGCGTCGCGTCTGGAATGTCCTTGCGAAGGATTCGGTTCGCGGCGCCGAGCTCCCACTCGTACCCCTTGTCCCCGTGCACGGCTCTTGCCCCGACTCCTGTGCGACCATCCCGTTACTTGGGGTGCGCTTCACCGGACGATGGCCAGGTCCGGGGTTCCCACGTCGTAGACGCGCCCGCCCTCGGGCGGGTGCTCGCGCATCAGCACGCGCAGCACGTCGCTCTTCCCGGTGGTGTCGCGCGCGTCACCCCACTCCACGACCGACCCGTCACCGAGTTCCACGGTGATGTCGTCGGTGTCGGTCGCGTCGATCAGCTGTATCTGCGCGATGAGGGAGTCCGGTGCCTCCTGGACGATGTCGGCGGCGGCCCGGACGGCCGTGTTGTCCTCGATCTCGCCGGTGACCCGGACCAGCGGATGCGTGCCGGGCCTGGTGGCGGAGTCCTCGATCCGTACGCCGTCGCCGTCGACGAGCCGGTACTCCTCCCCCACGCGGATGGCGAGCAGGGGACGACGCTCGACCACCTCCACCCTCAGGGTGGCGGGCCAGCCCCGGCTCACCTCGGCGGACTGGACCAGGTCGAGTCCCTCGGCGCGGTCGCGGCCCTGGTCCACATCCACCCTGACCAGGGGTGTGCCCGTCTCCACGGCCACGGCCGCGACCACCTCCTCCTTCGAGACCCGGTCCAGACCGGTGACGGCGACTTCGCGCACGACCAGCAGGCGGGATCCGAGCAGCACCCACGTGACCACGCAGACCAGTGACACGACGAGCAGGACCGCGAAGGCGACCTTCCAGGGGTCCGACCCCTTGCGGGCGGCGCTCCCACCGCCCTCCCCGTCCCGTTCCGTGGTCTTCGCACTGTTGCGGTCAGCGGCCACGTGCGTGCTCCTCTTAGCTGGTTTCGGTACCTTCTGCGTTCCGCGCCAGCTCCTCCACGATCAGCGGCCCCAGCTCGGTGACGTCACCGGCGCCCATGGTGAGGACGATGTCCCCGGGGCGCGCCAGAGCGGCCACCGTACGCACGGCGTCCGCGCGGTCCGGCACGTACCGGACTCCGTCGTGGGAGACCTTCGAGGTGATGAGCTCCCCCGTCACACCGGGCTCGGGGTCCTCACGTGCGGCGTAGACCTCCATCACCACGACCTCGTCGGCCAGGCTCAGGGCGGTCGCGAACTCCTCGGCGAAGATCCGGGTCCGGCTGTACAGGTGCGGCTGGAACAGGGCCACCACCCGGCCCTGCGGGATCTCCTCCCCGGCGTCCTCGGAGAAGGAGCGCAGGGCGGCGCGCGTGGCGTGCAGGTCCGCGTCGATCTCGGTGGGGTGGTGGGCGTAGCTGTCGTAGACACCCACACCGTTGCCCTCGCCCTTGAGCTCGAACCGGCGGGCGGCGCCGGCGAAGTCGGCGATCCCCTCGACCGCGATCTCCAGGTCGTGGCCGAGTTCGTCGGCGACGGCCACGGACGCGGCGGCGTTCAGGACGTTGTGCCGTCCGGGTACGGCCAGGGTGCCGTCGATCGGCTCGCCGTCGGCGGTGGTAAGCGTGAACTCGGTGGTGAAGCCGCGTGCCCGGATACGGGTGATCCGGTAGTCCGCGTCCTCGGCCTCGCCGTAGGTGAGCACCTTCTTGCCGCGCTCACGGGCGAGTTCGGCGACGGTGCGGGCGCCCGGGTCGTCGATCCCGACGATGAGGGCGCGCTCGACCCGGTCGACGAAGTTCGCGAAGTTCGCGTGGATCTCGTCGATGCCGCTGTAGTTGTCCAGGTGGTCGGCCTCGACGTTGGTGACCACGGCGACCTTGGGCGAGAGCATCAGGAACGACCCGTCGCTCTCGTCGGCCTCCACCGCGATGACCTCGCCGATCCCGGCGTCGGCGCCCAGGCCGGTGGTGACCAGCTTGCCGCCGATCACGTACCCGGGGTCGACCCCCAGGTGCTGGAGGACCACGGTGACCATGGAGGTCGTGGTGGTCTTGCCGTGGGTGCCGGAGACCGCGATCCCCTCGCGGCCCAGCAGGAGGGCGCCCAGGGCGGCGGCCCGGGGCAGGACGCGGATGCCACGGGCGCGCGCCTCTGCGAGTTCGGGGTTGTCCTCGCGGATGGCGGAGGAGACCACCAGGGTGTCGGCCTTGCCCAGGTTCTCGGCGGCGTGGCCAACGAAGACCTCCGCGCCCATCTGCTCGAGTTCGCGCAGGGTCTCGCTGTCGCGGGCGTCGCTGCCCGAGACCTCGACCCCGGACTGGAGCAGCACGCGGGCGATGCCGGACATGCCGGCCC
This sequence comes from Nocardiopsis sp. SBT366, assembly GCF_001083815.1. Taxonomy (NCBI): domain Bacteria; kingdom Bacillati; phylum Actinomycetota; class Actinomycetes; order Streptosporangiales; family Nocardiopsidaceae; genus Nocardiopsis; species Nocardiopsis sp. SBT366. Next base: position 53,479 of record NZ_LAVM01000027.1, read on the forward strand.
CGCCCAGGCCGATGAAGTGGGTGCGGCCGAGTTCGTCGACGGGGACCGGGTCGGTCGCTTTGACCAGGCTCATCGTGTGTCCTTCCCGTCGTCGTAGAAGGCGTCCTCGCCGTCGTCGTCGGACAGTTGTATCTCTGGGGTGGGCTTGTCGCCGCGGGCGATCGCGAGGACCTCCCGGGCCAGTTCGGAGTCGGCGTCACGGCGACCCATCCGGGCGGCCGCCTCCGACATGGCCACGACACGGTCGGTGTCGGTGAGCAGCGGGATGAGCTGGCCGGTGATCCACTCGACCGAGACGTTGGCGTTCTCGACCATCAGGCCGCCGCCCGCCTGGACGATCGGCTCGGCGTTCAGCGCCTGCTCGCCGTTGCCGATGGCCAGCGGCACGAAGGCGCCGGGCAGGCCCACGGCGGTGAGTTCGGCGCAGGTCATGGCCCCGGAGCGGCACATCGCCACGTCTGCGGCGGCGTAGGCCATGTCCATGCGGTCCACATAGGGAACGGCGACGTAGGGGACGCCGTCCTGGGTGAGGTCCTGGGGCTCGTCGGCGTTCTTGGGGCCGACCACGTGCAGGACCTGCACGCCCGCGCGGCGGAAGGCCCCCGCGGCCTGGAAGGCGGTCTCGTTGATGCGCTGGGCGCCCTGGGAGCCGCCGAAGATCAGCAGCGTGGGCAGGTCGGGGCGCAGCCCGAAGTAGGCGCGGGCCTTGTCGCCCATGGCCAGCCGGTCCAGCGAGGTGATCTGCTGGCGCAGCGGGATGCCGATGAACCGGCCGTTGCGGATCTGGGTGTGCGGGTGGCCGGTGAACACGTGCGGGGTGAGCCGCGCGCCGAGGCGGTTGGCCAGGCCCGGGAGGGGGTTGGCCTCGTGCACCACTATGGGGATGCGACGGCGCCGCGCCGCCAGGTAGCCGGGGGTGGCCACGTAGCCGCCGAAGCCGACGAGGACGTCGGCCTGGAGCTTGTCCAGCTGTTCTCCCGCCGCGCTGAGGGCGCCCGCCAGCTTGCCGGGAACCGTGAGCAGTTGTGGGGTGAGCCTGCGCGGCAGGGGAACCGCCGGGATCAGGCCCAGTTCGTAGCCGCGCATGGGGACCAGCCGGGTCTCCAGGCCCCGCTCCGTTCCCAGGCAGAGGATCTCCGTGTTGGGGTCCACGCGCCGGAGCGCGTCCGCTAGGGAGAGTGCGGGCTCGATATGCCCGGCCGTGCCGCCTCCGGCGAGGGCTACCCTCATCGTCGCCGATTCCTCCTTGGCCGGTCACCCGCCGGGACCGGTCCGCTCTTGTTCTTGGCCGTGGTCTTGGCACCAGTCCTGGCACCGCGCTCACCCGACTTGCGGGGGGTGCGCGGCGCGGTGGTGCGCTTGGAGGGCGCCGAACCGCTCTGATTACGGACGGAAGCGGCGATGTTCTCCAGGCCAAGCCAGCTTATGGCCCTTTGGACCCGAGTGGGACCCCGGGCCGCCAGGGCCTTCTGGGCCTCGGGCTCGTTTCGGGCGATAGCGAGCAGCACCCCGAGCGCGATCATCGTCGGGATGAGCGCCGAGCCGCCGTAGGAGACCAGGGGAAGCGGGATGCCGGTGACGGGGACCAGACCGATGACCGCGGCGATGTTGATCATGGACTGGCCGATGATCCAGGTGACGATCGCGAAGGCGGCCAGTCGAGAGAACGCGTCCTTGACGCGGAAGGCCACGCGCAGGCCCGCGTAGCCCAGCATGCCGAACAGGCCGAGGACCAAGAGGGTGCCGATGAGCCCGAACTCCTCACCGATGATGGCGAAGATGAAGTCGGACTCGGCGAAGGGCAGGAAGCCCCACTTCTCACGGCTGGCGCCGATGCCGACCCCGAAGATGCCGCCGGTGCCCAGGGCGTAGAGACCGTGCAGGGACTGGAAACCGGTACCGCTCGGGTCCGACTCCGGGTCGAGGAACACGGCGATACGGGTCATACGGAAGGGCTCGATCGCGATGACGATCGCGGCCAGCCCCAGGACGAGGCCGAACATGGCCACGAAGAGCCGCGCGGGCGCCCCCACCACCCAGAGCAGGCTCAGGAAGATGAGGAGCAGCACCAGCGAGGTGGACAGGTCCGATCCCAGCAGCACGAGGAGCACCAGGAGTCCGCAGCCGGGCACCAGCGGGATGAGCAGGTGCCGCCACTCGGTGAGGTCCTTCAGCTCCTCCTTGCGGGCGAGGATGTTGGCGCCCCACAGGGCGAAGGCGAGTTTGGCCGGTTCGGAGGGCTGGATGACCAGGCCGCCGACCTCCAGCCACCGCATCGCACCGTTGACCTCGGTGCCCTGGAAGGCGGTGAGCAGCAGCAGTGCCACGGACACGATCATCGCCGGGTAGCCGACCATGCGGAAGACCCACAGGGGCAGCTGGGAGGCGAACACCATGAGCGGCAGGCCGATCATGGCCGACACCATCTGCCGCTGGACCACGGAGAAGGCCGAACCGGTCTCGGTGATGGAGTTGACCATCGTCGAGGACAGCACCATGACCAGGCCCAGGGAGATGAGCATGACCCCGGTACTGAGGATCAGGTAGTAGGAGGTCAGGGGACGGTCCAGGGACCGGGCCCACTCACGCCAGAGGCCCCGTTCGCGGCCACCGGCCGCCGTGCGTTCCCGGGTGCGGGACACCCCGGGAATCGTTGTCGTCGCCATCCACACCCTCCGCACGATTAGCGCCTCAATACTTGCGTACCGGCGGGTCGGGAACCGTGGACATTTCCCGCGTGTTGGCCATCTTTGGCGGTGTGTGGGGTGCCACGCGGCACACAGAAGGCCACCCGCGCGTCAGATATGACGCAGGGGTGGCCTCTGATCACTCAGTGTGTGTTCGAGGATCGCTCCGCTTCGGCTTCTGCACACCGCAGAAGGCCGGGATCGGTTCAGCCGAGCCGGTGGACCGCCTCGGCGAAGAAGCGGCCGCGCTCCGGGTAGTTGGTGAACATGTCCATGGAGGCGGCGGCCGGGGCCAGCAGCACCGTGTCGCCCTCCCGGGCGAGGTCGGTGGCCCGGGCGAGGACCGCGTCCATCACCGTGTGTCCGGTGGGCGCGTCGGGCTCGGGACCCTCCACCTCCACCACCGGGATGTCCGGGGCGTGCCGGACCAGGGCCTCACGGATGCGCTCGCGGTCGGCGCCGATCAGCACCGCACCACGGAGGCGGGAGGCGGCACCGGCGACGAGACCGTCGACCTCGGCCCCCTTGAGCAGGCCGCCCGCGATCCACACCACGGAGTCGTAGGAGTTCAGCGACGCCGCGGCGGCGTGCGGATTGGTCGCCTTGGAGTCGTCCACGTAGTCCACGCCCGCGACCGTGGCCACGTGCGCGATGCGGTGGGGCTCGGGCACGAAGGCGGTCAGACCCGCCCGGACCGAGGCGGGGGCCACACCCACCGAGCGGGCCAGGGCTGCGGCGGCGAGGGCGTTGGCGACGTTGTGCGGCGCGGCCGGGCGGACGTCGCTCAGGGAGGCGAGCTCCTCCGCGCTGCTGTGCGGTTCGGCCACGAAGGCGCGGTCCACCAGCAGGTCCTCGACCACGCCCAGCTCACCGGCGCGCGGCGTGTCCAGGCGCAGACCCACCACCGGGGTGTGCGGGTCGCCCTCCTCCTCGGCCAGACGGACGGACCAGGAGTCGGCGGTGTTGACCACGCGGATGGTGCCCTGGGCGAACACCCTGCCCTTGGCGCGGGCGTAGGGCTCCAGTCCCCCGTGCCAGTCCAGGTGGTCGGGGGCGACGTTGAGGACGGTGGCGGCGTACGGCCGGACGCTGTTGGACCAGTGCAGCTGGAAGCTGGACAGCTCCACGGCGAGGACGTCGTGCACGTGGCCGTCGGCGTCGGGCAGGACGGCGTCCACGATCGGGGTGCCGACGTTGCCGACCGCGAGGGCGTCGCGGCCGTCCGCGCGCAGGATGGACTCCAACATGCGCACGGTGGTGGTCTTGCCGTTGGTGCCGGTGATGGCGAGCCACACCTGGTCGGCGGGCTTGAGCCGCCAGGCCAGCTCCACGTCCCCGATGACCTCCACCCCGGCCTCGGCGGCGCGGACCAGGAGCGGGGAGTCGGGACGCCAACCGGGCGAGGTGACCACGAGGTCGCAGTCCTCGGGCAGCGGGGTGTCGCCCAGGACGACCTCGGCGCCGGCCTCGGTCAGGGCGGCGGCCACCGGGCGTGTCGTGTCGTCGTCGCGTCCGTCGACGACGACCACCCGGGCGCCCCGGGCCAGGAGTGCCCTGGCAACGGGGGGCCCGGAGACACCCAGACCGGCGACGCAAACCCGCGCGCCCGCGAGGGGGTCGTCGCCCCCTGCGGGGGCGGCGGTGCGGGACGAGTCGGAAGGATGGTGGTGCGGCATGCCTCTAGCTTGGCATCCATTCCAGGTAGAAGAGCCCGATGGCGATCGCCATGAACAGGCCCTGGATGATCCAGAAGCGGATGACGATGGTGGTCTCCGCCCAGCCCTTGAGTTCGAAGTGGTGCTGGAGCGGCGCCATGCGGAACACCCGTTTGCCGGTGAGGCGGAACGAGGTGATCTGGATCATCACGGACATGGTGATGATGACGAACAGACCGCCGATGAGCAGCAGCAGGAGCTGCGTGCGGGTGGTGATGGCCAGACCCACGATGAGTCCGCCCAGGGCCAGCGAACCGGTGTCACCCATGAAGATCTTGGCGGGCGGGGCGTTGAACCACAGGAAGCCGATGCACGAACCGAGCACGGCGGAGGCCACCACGGCGAGGTCCAGGGGGTCGCGGACCGTGTAGCAGCTGGAGGTGAGCGCCTCCACGCAGGACTGGCGCAGCTGCCAGTTGCCGATGATGACGTAGGCGGCCAGCGACAGGATGGTCGCGCCGGTGGCCAGACCGTCCAGGCCGTCGGTGAGGTTCACCGCGTTGGAGAAGCCCACGATGAGGAACAGCGCCCAGATGACGAACACGCCGATCATCAGCGGCGGGCCGAAGTCGCGCAGGAACGACAGCTGGGGGGCGGCGGGGGTGTAGCCGTAGCCGTTGGGGAACTGGGTGACGCCGTAGGCGAACCCGACACCGATGACGGCCTGGCCGACCATCTTCGCGCCGCTGCGCAGACCGAGGCTGCGGCGCTTGTAGATCTTGATGAAGTCGTCCAGGAAGCCGACACAACCCATGCCGACGAACAGGAACATCACCAGCAGGCCGGAGGCCGTGGGCCCGGAGGCGGCGGGCTGGATCGCCCAGAGCAGCAGGTGGGAACCGAAGTAGCCCACCACCGCGCCGAGGATGATCACGATGCCGCCCATGGTGGGCGTGCCCTGCTTGGTCTTGTGGCCCTCGGGTCCGTCGTCGCGGACCTCCTGGCCGAACTTGAACCGGTACAGGAGCTTGATGAGCGGCGGCATCAGCACCATGGAGATGATCAGCGCGAGCCCCGCCGCTATGGTGATGCCGATCACTGGACATCACCCTTGGTGATGAGGTCGATGACCCTTTCGAGCGCAGCCACGCGCGATCCCTTCACAATGACAACGTCTCCTGTGCGCATCCGTTCGCGCACCGCGTCGGCTGCCGCCTCCGCGTCGGGAACCCGGATGCTCTCACCGCGCCACCGCCCCTGCTGGGCGGCGCGTTCGGCTCCGACTGCGATCCCCTCGGCCGCCTCGCCGACCACGACCAGGTGGGCCACGCCGGTCTCGGCGGCCATCTCACCCACGTTCTCGTGTTCGGCCCCGCCGTCGTCGCCGAGCTCGGCCATGTGGGCGAGCACCGCGATGGACCGGCGGTCCCGGGCGAGCGCGCCCAGGGTGGTCAGCGCCGCCCTCATGGACTCGGGGTTGGCGTTGTAGGCGTCGTTGACGAGGGTGACACCGTGGTGTTCGGTGACCTCCATGCGCCAGCGGCTGACCGGGGTCGCCGCGCCGAGGGCGGCGGCGATGTCTTCGATGTCCATCCCGAGGTCGTCGGCGACGGCCGCGGCGGCCAGCGCGTTGCTGACCTGGTGGGCGCCGACCAGTCCCAGCTGGACCCGGGCCGTGCGGCCGCGCAGGTTCAGGGTGAGGGACGGGGCGCCGTCGGTTCCGATGGTGACGTCCGTGGCGCGCACCTGGGCGTCCTCGGCGGTGCCGTAGAGCACCACGCGGGCCTCGGTGCGGGAGTGCATGGCGCGCACGAGCGGGTCGTCGGCGTTGAGGACGGCCACGCCGCCCTCCCCGCGTCGCTCGCTTCCGGGCGGCAGGGACTCCACGAGCTCGCCCTTGGCCTTGGCGATGGCGTCGCGGCCGCCGAACTCGCCCATGTGGGCGCTGCCGACGTTGAGGACGACGCCGATCCGGGGCGGGGCGATCCTGCACAGGTGGGCGATGTGCCCGATCCCGCGCGCCGCGACCTCGAGCACCAGGTTCTTGGTCGCGGTGTCGGCGCGGAGCACCGTGAGCGGGTGGCCGATCTCGTTGTTGAACGAGCCCGCGGGGGCGACGGTGGGGCCCAGCTCTCCGACGACCTGGGCGATGAGGTCCTTCGTGGTGGTCTTCCCGGAGGAGCCGGTGACCCCCACGACCTCGGTGGTGGCCGTTCCGCGCGCGGGGTCGCTGAGTTCGGTGGCCACGTGCCGGGCGAGTCGGGCCAGGGCCGCCACGACCTCGTCGTCGCCACCGTCCACCAGGAGGTGGGGGGCGTCGACCGGGCGCGAGGCCAGGACCGCGACGGCTCCGGCCACCACGGCGGTCTGGGCGAAGTCGTGTCCGTCGACCCGCTCACCGCTCAGGGCGACGAAGAGCGCTCCTGGCTCCACCTGTCGAGAGTCGATGACAACGGGGCCGTCGACGACGGCGTCGGGGCGCGCTGATCCGCCGATGGCGGTTTGGGTGATCTCAGCGATCCGATCGAGCGTGAGCGCGATCAAATCCACTCCTCATGTCAGGCCCGGCCCACGGCGCCCCAAGGGCATTGGCCACCCGGCCTCGGGATCGGGTCAGGGGATGGCACCGCGGATACCGTGCGCGCGGTGCCGCGCCGGGCCACGAACTCCGGCTGGTACCGGGCCGCGGGCGCCTGTGTGGGCGGCACGTGTCGGGCTGCGATTGCCGGACCTACCTTAGAACATGTTGGGGTGTCTGGGGTCCCGGCAGGGCCCTGTGCGAAGCAATATGCTCCACTTCGTGACCGTCGACACGCACCTCACATGTGATTCGTGCACGTCACGGAGGGGGACAGCACCGGGACGCGGTCTGGGACCGCGTCCCGGAAAGAGGACGGCACCAAGTTCGGCGCGCCCCGGGTGTGTCGTGGCCTCAGGCCTCGTCAGGCACCCGATGGACGTCCTGAAGGGCGTTGCCGAGCCGTTCGCTCGCCCGGGTGCGCAGGGCGTCCTCGATGGCGCCCCGCAGGACCTCGCGGTCGTCGAAGGGCAGGACGTCGCCCTTGACGTACTGGCCGGTCTCGTGGCCCTTGCCCGCGACCACCACCACGTCGCCGGGGCCGGTCCGGTGCACACCCAGGCCGATCGCCTCGGCGCGGTCGAACTCCACGGTGACCCGCGCCCGTTGGTCCTCGGGGACCTTGGCGACGCCGTCCAGCATCGCGGCGGCGATGGCGACGGGGTCCTCGGTACGGGGGTTGTCGTTGGTGATGATCAGCTGGTCGGCCAGGCGCGCGGCGGCCTCGCCCATCAGGGGACGCTTGGCGCGGTCGCGGTCGCCGCCGCAGCCCACCACCATGGTGACCTGGCCGTCGGTGGTCTCGCGCAGCGCACTGAGCACGGCCTCGATGGCGCCGGGCTTGTGCGAGTAGTCCACCAGTGCAGCGAAGTCCTGCGACCCCGAGTTCCCCCGGACCTCGACCGGCTCCATGCGGCCCGGAACGCCCGGAGCCGCGGCCACGCCCGCGATCGCCGTCTCCAGCGGGATCCCGGCCTCGACCAGACCCACGACGGCCGCCATGGCGTTGGAGACGTTGAACGGACCCGGAAGCGCCACCGAGGCGCGGGCCTCCATGCCGCCGGGGCCCACGATGCGGAAGGTGCTGCCGGTGGCGCCGAGCTTGACGTCAACCGCCGTCCAGTCCGCCGCCATGGCGTTCTCCGGGCCGGCGTCCGAGGCGCCCTCCACCGCGAAGGTGGTCACCGGGACCTTGCCGCGGCCCTGCACCATGTCCACCAGCGCTCGGCCGAACCGGTCATCGGCGTTGACCACCGCGATGTCGCAGTACTCGGGCGAGAACAGGCGCGCCTTGGTGTCGAAGTAGTCGCGCAGATCCGAGTGGAAGTCCAGGTGGTCCTGGGACAGGTTCGTGAAGATCGCGACGTCGTAACGGGTGCCGCCCACGCGGCCCAGGGCCAGTGCGTGGCTGGAGACCTCCATGGCGGCGGCCGTCGTCCCGTGTTCGCGCATGACCGCGAAAAGGCCGTGGAGGTCCGTGGCCTCCGGTGTGGTCAGCGAGGAGGCGACGCGCTCGTCGCCCACACGCATCTCCACGGTGCCGACCAGGCCCGTGCTCATCCCGGCGTGGCGCATGCCGGACTCGATCAGGTAGGTGACCGTGGTCTTGCCACTGGTCCCGGTGGTGCCCACGAGGAGCAGGTCCTGGGCCGGTTCGCCGTAGACCCAGGCAGCGACCGTTCCCAGCGCGGCGCGCGCGTCCGGAACGACCAGCACGGGCAAGCCGGTCTCGGCCGCGCGGTCCGCGCCCGCGGCGTCGGTCAGGATCGCCGAGGCCTCGGCCTCGGCCACCTGCTGGGAGAAGTCGGCGCCGTGCGCGCGGGTACCCGGCAGGGCCGCGTACAGGTCGCCCTGCCGCACGTTGCGCGAGTCGTGGGTGATACCGCGGACATGGATCTCCCGGTCGGGCATGTCCGCTGGACGGTCCGCGCCGAGGTCTGGGCGCAGGAGTGTGGCGTCCGGCCCGAGCAGCGCTGCGAGGTCGGACAGTGGACGGAGTTTGGCGTGTTCAGGTCGCATTACCGGTGGCACGTGTGGAGGTTAACGGCTGCGAGGGACCTCTCGGTAATTTCCACGCTGTCCACGGGCGATACTTCACCCGTAGGAGGTACCACCATGAAGCAGCCGACGCGCCCACTCGTGCTGGACGGGGGTCTGGCCACGAGCCTGGAAGCCCACGGTCGCGACCTCTCCGGCGGGCTGTGGTCCGCCCGTCTCCTCGCCGAGGAACCAGCACTCGTCTCCCAGGTGCACCGCGACTACTTCCAAGCGGGCGCCGATGTGGCCATCACTGCCAGCTACCAAGCCAGCGTCGCCGCCTTCACCCAACGCGGCTACTCCCATTCCCAGGCCCTGGGCTTCCTCTCCCGCTCCGTGGAGCTGGCCCTCACCGAACGCGACGCCTTCGGCCACGGCCTCGTGGCTGCCAGTGTGGGGCCCTACGGCGCCGCCCTCGCCGACGGCTCCGAGTACACCGGCGCCTACGGCCTCTCCGAGGACGAGCTCCACCTCTGGCACCGCGAACGCTGGCGGGTCCTCACCGACGCCGGTGCCGACCTCGTGGCCTGCGAGACCCTGCCATCCCTCCCCGAGGCCCGGGCCCTCGCCCGACTCCTGGAGGAGACCCCTCACGTCCGCGCGTGGTTCAGCTTCTCCTGCGCGGACGCCGAACACATCAGCGACGGCACGCCCCTCCGTCAGGTCGCCGAGGAACTCGCGCCACTCGACCGCCTGGTCGCCGTGGGCGTGAACTGTGTGCCGCCCAGCCACGTGGCCCCACTTCTCCGCGAGGTCGCCAGCACCGGACTCCCCACGATCGCCTATCCCAATTCGGGTGAGACCTGGGACGCCGAGGCCCAACAATGGACCGGCACCACCGACCCCCAGGACTTCGGCCACGCCGCTGCCCAATGGGTCGCCGACGGAGTCGCCCTTGTGGGCGGCTGCTGCCGCACCGGGCCCGAACACGTCCGCGCCATCCGGTCGCTCGTGGACTCCCTCCCGGCCAATTCGTAGTCCAGCACTGCGCGGATCGGGGTCCGTGTCGCGGCTGGTCAATGCTGCGGACGAAAAGCAGCAGCGAGGGAGGGAGCGCCCACAGGCCTGTGCCGATCGGTGCCCGTGTCGCGGCTGGTTACTGTCGCGAACGAAAAGGCGGCAGCGAGGGAAGCAGCACCCCAGGCCTGCGCCCAAAGGTGCCCCGTGTCGCGGCTGGTTACCGTCTGGGACGAATTACATAACACACCCGGGCAGCTTTCGCGGGTTATCCACAAGCCCTT